>CAZYKJ010000133.1:1267-1532 GCA_964648065.1 uncultured Gammaproteobacteria bacterium | reverse complement strand
ACATCGTTGGACCCCAGCCGGGATCATCGTCATTTTCGACGGCAGCATCCTTGTGACGCGTAAGCGTGTGCCGTTCCCCGCTTTGGTCTTCCCAACAAAACGTAAGGTGGTCCGGCCATACTTCAGAATCGATAACGCCATCATTGTCGCTGGGCGTCTTCGCCAGACAACGTACCGCCTCAAAGGCCGTCGATTTCCCGGTACCGCGACCGCCAACCAAGCAATTCAAATTCGGACTGAATTGGATAACTTGGTCTTTCAAAAA
>CAZYKJ010000133.1:0-1257 GCA_964648065.1 uncultured Gammaproteobacteria bacterium | reverse complement strand
CCCAATCACCTTCGGAATCGACGCAGGAACAAGATCTTCAATACGTACCCGCGCATCCGAATCTTCGAGTGCAATCCGTAGTCCATCAAACGACGGCGTTTCCATCTTGAAACGCGTGACACGCTTGTTATTCGCGGCATTTCGGCCTAACGCCGACAGCGTGTGCGCGTCAGAATTCAGAACGCGCGCCAAATACTGTTTGCTTCCGAGCGACAGCTTTTCAATTCGCACCTTGCCCATCGTTGCTCGATCCCTGTCAGGATCTACTGCCGAATAGCTGATCGGCGAGGCTGCGTCCTTAAGCTCAATACCAAGCAAAGCTGGATGGCACAGCACGTCGATCTTCGCGGGCTTTGCGCCGGGGTTCTCAATCTCAAATCCGCTCTGAATATCGACATGGGCGAGAATACCGAAGCCGTTCAGCGCCTTCACTTTATTCAAACACTCCAAAATAGACTGCTGGCAGCGCGAAGTTTGCTTTCCGCTATCTTCGATCGATAGCTGGCCATGAAGCTTCTTGAGCGCGTCAACTGTCGGAACGTAGAGCAGCAAATGCCCTTGCGGCGTAGACAGCTCAACGCCGGGAATGACAACGAGGGGCTGTCCCCGCGAAGCCTTTATAGCGACTTCAACATTCCCAATTTCATTGTGGTCCGTGATCGCAATAAGCGACAAGCCCTCGGCGATGGCCGTTTCGACAATTTTCTCAGCCGTCATCGTTGAATCGCGAACGTCATGCGATGCACCGAAAGAGTGAATGTGTAGATCGGCGCGAAAGAATTTCGCACCAGTACTTTGATCTAAGATCGATTCCAGCAACTCGTTCATATCAATACTCTGCATGCGAGAACTATTTTACTAAAGCAACACCTTACAATCTAACTGCTTGTTTTCACAGAACTCAATTTTGTAAGCGCCTATATAGTCCGTGCGGCCGAGCACTATTTGTTGGAATGAATTTCTGCGAGTGAACGAACCACGGTCTATGCCTCCAGCAACGCCGGAAGAGCATAGAGATCGGTGATAATTTGCGTTCGGTATTTCTTATGAAGGCCAGCTTGCACGGCCAAATTCGAAAAAAACTTTTCTGCCACCATGATATCGGAATACGCCGTTGCGGTGCAAAACGACTGCATGTCGCGCAGATCATTTTCTTGGATGGCGCGAGTTTGCGCTTCGATACGCACACCAATTGCACGCTCGATGAAGTAAGCCGGGCAATGTTCGACGAGGTTGAGGCATGCCTTTTCTTTCATC
>CAZYKJ010000132.1:984-1549 GCA_964648065.1 uncultured Gammaproteobacteria bacterium | reverse complement strand
CTCGTCCTCGACGGGCGCACCGGGGCCCTGCGCGCCTCGTCCGCCCCGCTCGTGAAGAAGGTGATCAAACCAAGCAGCTCATACGAAGCCACGATGAGCGCATCGAGGCCGGAAATCGAGAGGCCCATCGATTCCATGTATTCCTTTTTGTCCTCACCCGTCAGTCCGGCGAGTTCGGATTCCATCTTGACGCAGACCGGGACGAGAGAGCCCTTGATACCCTGCGTACGTTCCTTCCAGCTTCCGTCCTGGATCTGTGATTCGCTCACGTTCACCACATAGAGCATCGGCTTCATCGTGAGAAGTTGCATGACTTTGAGGACGAGACGTTCTTCTTCGGTCCACTCCTGGTCACGGAGCATCGAGCCGGCGTTCAGGAAGGCGAGGGATTTGGTCAGCACATCCTTTTCGAACGAGAGAACCTTGTTGGCTCCAGAACGAAGCTGCTTCTCGACGTTCGCCATGCGCTTGGTAAGGACATCGAGGTCCGCAAGCGCGAGTTCGGTGTTGATGGTCTCGGCATCGCGGTCCGGTTTGACGCTGCCGTCCACGTGGATGACGTTCT
>CAZYKJ010000132.1:0-974 GCA_964648065.1 uncultured Gammaproteobacteria bacterium | reverse complement strand
CGACCTGGGCGATCGCGTCGGTCTCACGGATGTGGGCGAGGAACTGGTTGCCGAGGCCCTGGCCTTCGGAAGCCCCTTTGACGAGCCCGGCGATGTCGACGAACTCGATGACAGTCGGGACGACTTTGGCGCTCACGTCGAGCTTGGCTAGGGCGTCCAGGCGAGCATCCGGCACCTCAACGACCCCGACGTTTGGGTCGATGGTGCAGAACGGATAGTTCGCGCAATCCACCTGTTTCTTGGTGATCGCCGCGAACATGGTGGATTTACCCACGTTCGGAAGTCCGACAATGCCGATTTGGAGTGCCATATGGGGCTGAGGATAGCGGAAAAACGCGGGAAGTTCAAGTCATTCATCACTCCATCCAAATACTTGTATAGGTACTATTGACAAAAACGACTATTTGTACTATACTCGATTCACGTTATCGGTTCTTCCCCCCCTGTCAAAAAATGGAGGCACGATGCAATTCATGATCGATCTCAAGAGGTTTCCTCATGCTGCTGGAAAGGAGGCGCAGATTCTGTCGGCACTGCGCGCCTACTACCGGCAGTCCAGCGAACGCGCCCGCAAGGGCATCGAGCGCCAGCTCGACAAGCTGGCTGGCGAGCAGATCGCATGGCCGGCCGTCATCCCGCCGCCCGAGTCGCGGCAGGAGATCCGCATCGTGCCGGTCGAAGGTGGCGTGCAGGTGGGGTATGGTTCGTGCATCGGCCAGACCTACTCCCGCATCCACGATCTCCGCATCGAGGAGGGTCTACCGCTCTACACGGCTCTACTGCCCGAGGGCAGGCGAGACTTCTACTCCGCGGCGGTCGTCGTCTACGGAACCAAGGAGTTCGGCGGACCCGAGGGGATCGACCGTGTCCACGGTATCCTCAACGGCGAGCCGGTCTTCAGCGGCTCCAGCTGGGACGACGGACGATTCTACCGCATGGTCATCGGCTCCCGCCTGAGCGTCCAGCACGACGAC
>CAZYKJ010000131.1:0-1605 GCA_964648065.1 uncultured Gammaproteobacteria bacterium | reverse complement strand
GCTTGAGCACCTGCCCATTCGTTTTGTAATGTGCCGAGAAAATTCACCATTTGCGCCACGGCAGAACTGAGATGCTTTGGAGGAGCGGACTCCGTCTTGCCAGGAACACCGTTGAATCCTTGTTCAAGCAGCATACGCAAGCTCCATCCAGCGCAGTAGCCGGAGAACATGTCGAGATCGTGGATATGCACGTCGCCATTCCGATGCGCCTCCCCTGCCTCGCGCGGCAGGACATGCGAAAGCCAATAATTCGCCGTTACTTTTCCGGCGCTATTCAAGATGAGACCTCCGAGTGAAAACCCCTGATTGGAGTTCGCGAAGACGCGCCAATCACTTTTTTGGAGATATTCCTCGATGGTTTTCCCGACTTCCACGACAACATCGCGCGTCTCCCGAGACTCGCGGCGCTTCTCGCGATAGAGAATGTATGCCTTAGCGGTGTCGGCCTAGTCGTAGCGGATCAGAATACGCTCGACGACATCCTGCGTCTGCTCGACGGAAGGGATGGCGCCGCCATACGCTTCCTCTAGTTCGAGCGTCACTTCTTTGGCTACCAAATCGGACAAACCTACTTGGTCATTCCCGACAGCTGCAGCAGCTTTACCAATAGCGAGTCGGATTTTTTCCGGCTCAAAGTCGACGATGGCACCGTTTCGTTTTTGGATTTTATAGATTGGCATACAAGGTACGGATGCTCTCCGTACCCGTATAAACACCTTTCGAGGTTAAAAGGTGTCAAAGCTCTCCCCGAAGTCGTCGACGAACTCGGGACAGCACGAGTTTGACCGCGTTTTCCGTTTTGCCGACACGTTTGGCGATTTCGGAAACGGGCTGTCCTTGTCGGTAGAACATCTCCAGAATATAACGATCCGATTCACCCAAGATATCGATCGCGCGCTCCAAAGCGTCGCGATGCTCGACCTCCTCGATCAGAGACATGGCGCGCATAGGAAAAACACGACTCGCCGCACGCAGCTCGGAGGCGCTGCGTCGGTAGCGATTCAGCAGCTCATTATGCGCTATGCGTAACAAATAGGTTTTGTACGAAGCGTTCCGGACTTGATAGCGCGAAAGGCCGTTCATCGCCTTGATAAAAACATCTTGCGCCACATCTTCCGCCTCTGCTGCATCTGACAAACGGCGGCGCAAATATCCAACAATCGTGGGGTAATAGCGCTCAAAGAGCGTCGCGTACTGTTCCAAATCGTTTTGCGCGAGCCTTATGTCACGATGATCCGAATCTCGTCCGGCAAATTGCTCGGCCAAAGGCCGTATCAACGCACGTTCAATACAGGCGGCGGCAGACTCATCCGGAAGTACATCGACCTTTGCACCGATCCATCGCTCGATCCATGAGGATAACGCGCGCGGATCTCGTGATAAGCGTTGCCAATGCAGCGCAAACTCGGATTCAAAAGCATTCCATGAGGCCGGATTCGGCTGCATGGCAAAAAAATACTTCGCTCGGCCATCCTGCACAATCGGTAATACCGTCAGCATGGTTGGCTGTGCACGGCCGCTCTTGGTACGGTTTGCCAATCTCGATACAAAGGCTTGCTGGTCGACAGCGATCGTCTTCCACATGGATTGATAAAATGCTTTTTG
>CAZYKJ010000130.1:0-1613 GCA_964648065.1 uncultured Gammaproteobacteria bacterium | reverse complement strand
CATATCCCCTTGTCGAACGGCGCGCCCCTGTTGTCGAGCATGTTGCGCCGTCTCGGGCACCAACTCGATCCCCTCGGCCGTCCCCAAACCATAAGTGAGCAGTGCGGATACGCCGTAGCCGTCCCGCGTACCGGCGTCGATCGCATGCTTGCCCGCAAAATGTCCCTCGTTAAAGGCACTCGCCATCCACCGAAGCGCGGCATCGACCCGCGGACGCATGGTGACATATTCTTGAGGCTTGCTCCGACGTGCCTGCTGCCGCACATATGCCTCTCCGAGCGGGGCGTTCCGCCGGTAACCGATGGCCGGCGCTAGCGGAGCGAAAGGGAAATCAAGCTGGAGAACATCCCGAAAGAAGGCCGCCTCGGATCGTATCGCATTTCGTTTCAAGTGCCTTCTTAAGCGTTCGAAATCGCGCGATGACAACAAGTTCTCGTCATGAATCGGATCGAAATGCTTCTCCAGCATGGGTCGCCAGAAGAACGGATACGTCTCCGGGAAAAATGCCGCATGCACGAAGTGGGAGTTGTTGGCGAGATCCGCGCGATGTACCGAGAACGGAAACCGATTGTTCTCGTGGTAGGATTTGTGAATGCAGGTAAAGCGAGTGTCGACAATGATAGGAACACCCAAGAACCAAGCCGTCAGGGTGAGCGCCTGCTCGGAATAGCTCCAGATTCCTGGGAGCTTGGGCCAGCCGCCGAGACGTTCGTAGACCTCGCGTTTCATCGCGTAGACCGTCCCATACAAAGCCGGATACGCGGCCGGAATTCGATAGGCGCGCTGGACGCGCAAGCCGCGCTCCGAGAGGGAAAGCATTCCACCGCTCCGAACGCGAGACGTTTCGTTGGGAGCAATCCGGGGCTGGAAGATTGCGTCTTGGCTCGCTGCCATTTGGGACAAATGCTCCAAACTTCCCGGCGGAAAGCGGCAGTGCGGATCCGACCAGATTAATACGTCCCCCCGCGCTTGCGTCACGCCGCAGCGCCGGGCGGAAGAGACTCCCTCGCGGCGGTCGGTTCGCACGACGAGCACGTCTTGCGGTAGACCGTGGCAGCTACCGTCCGTCGAATGGTCATCGATCAGAATAATCTCATGAGGAACGGCACCGAAGGCGTCACGAGCGCTCGCAACCGTTTCTCGGGCCTCGTTTCCTTGATTGCACACCGGGGAGAGGAATGACACTAACTTCGCCTGATTCATGCACGTTCCCTATCGATCCGTAAGACGATTCAAGTGATCGACGGCGGCGAAATCAGCTTCGCCGACGAAGCGCCCAATTGGAGAGGTTGTTTAAATAGAGACGGAGGGCCGAAGAATCATGGCCGCAAGCACGCAGGCTCTTCCACACGCAGAAGCCCCCTCCAAAACTCGCGATCGGGCCTGACTTTCTGGGCGAGGAATGCCTCATGTTCGGCGACGACGGCAGGAGATTCCAATTCGTAACGGACGGCGGAAGACAGATGCTTATAGAAGACGTTCGGCAACCAATGCTCGTACCACGTCCTGTCGTCAAAACAAATCCGCGCTACCAGGGCATGGTTGCGCCAGACGGATTCCCAAGACGCCGAATACGGAATCTCTCGTCCCTTTCGGAAAAAGTGGCGGGCCAT
>CAZYKJ010000129.1:0-1650 GCA_964648065.1 uncultured Gammaproteobacteria bacterium | reverse complement strand
AAGATAAGACGTTTCGTCGAGAACGACGCCGTTCGGATTCTTGGTGTTGTAAATTTTGACTTTGCCATCTGCAATCTCGACCGTTTCGCCTGGCAGACCAATCACGCGCTTGATGAAGTACTGCTTCGGATCATTCGGATAGTGGAAGACCACGACTTCACCGCGTTGAGGGGCATGCAAACGATAGGACAACTCATCGATGATCAAATACTCGTGATCAAAGAAATTTGGTTCCATGCTCGCGCCTTGTACATAGAAAGGCTGGATCAGGAACCAGCGAACCGGGATGATAATAGCGAGGGAGACGGCCAAAACTTGGACCACCTCGAGCACCAGGGCAATAGCCCCGGCCGAAGCCAATTTACCGCCGGTTACGGCAGGATTTTCCTCTTTTTTGCTAAATAGAGACATGAATACGAGTTTAGCCCTTTTCCCAGAGGCTGTCGAGAACTAGACCGTCTTGGTGTATTTGAGGATATCAGCCCACTGCGCCGGGGTTACGGGCATCACGGAAAGACGCGGCTGCTCGACGAGGGGCATGATGGATAAGCCGGCAGTGTTGCGGATTTCCTCCAAACCGAGGGTTCGACCAACGGGCTTCACGGCCTTGAGGCGGACGGAGTACCATTCCCCTTCTTCGGCCGTTGGATCGGGTTTTGCGGCTTCGACGACTTCGGCAATACCGACAATTTCTTTGTCATCCTCGGTGTGATACACAAAGACAAGATCGCCGACGGCCATTTCCTTTAAAAACTTACGTGCCTGAAAATTGCGCACACCCGTCCAATCAGCTTCAATATCGGCCTGGAGATTATCCCAGGAGTATTCGCTCGGGTCGGACTTTACGAGCCAATAAGGCATACTTACAGACATCATATGTCCAGATTCGAATTTTCCACAATCGCCCTACAGCTTTTAACCTTGGCCTTTGCCTCGTATTTTGCCTTTGTTCAGAACCAAATCAACAATAGACAGTCACAGATAAATGACTATGTTTCGGTATCCGCGATACCGGATCAAGGCGGCGTACGGTTTTTGAATACCGGCGCGACGAATTTGTATATCAATCGCGTCGTCGTCGATGGAAAAGAGACGGTTTACGATAAACCAAGACAGATCGCGGCGAAAACGGGAGACGCTTCGTCGTATTTTTCACCGATCAGTTTTGAGACGGCAAACAAAAAGGAATTCTCACTCGTTCTTGATCTCACCGACGAATTTGGGACGCATTGGATTTCCGAACACGCCGGAGCAGCGGCGGATGAAGATCCAAAGACGGGGCTCTTTAATGTTTGGACCTATCGGACGCGGCAGGCGCCTTAAGCCACTTCGTGACAAGCTTGGTCGCCTCTTCTTCCGACGTGACCCAGTGAATGCGTTTGTCGCGTTTGAACCAAGTCATTTGGCGTTTGGCGTATTGCCAGGTTGCACGCTTGGTTAATTCAATTGCTTTCTCAAGTGTTGTCTCGCCGCGCAAATAAGCACCGAGCTCGCGATAACCTATAGAAGTCATTGCTGGTGCCGTCCATTGAATGCCACTTTCTCGCAGTCGGCGTATTTCATCCGGCCAACCGGCCTCGACATAGGCTTCGACGGCTGCGGAAATGCGGGCGCGCAATTCATCGCGCTCGCGTTTGTAACCGATCATCA
>CAZYKJ010000128.1:0-1713 GCA_964648065.1 uncultured Gammaproteobacteria bacterium | reverse complement strand
CTCCCAGTCCGGGTTCGACTTTCCTTGGGAAGACGAACTGCTGGTCCCGGCCGTCGGCGTGCTGGGGTGTCGCGAGTTGGAACGGAGCGAGCCGGTCACGGTGGGGCGGCAAGAAGACTGGGTCGGATTCGGCGTCGGCCCCTGGCTGGTGATGGTTCGCTTTCAAAAGGAGGGCCGCTTTCCCAAGATCGACGATCTTCTCTCCCGGCCCGATGCGGCCAAATCGCAGCTCATGCTCTCGGCCAGTGACGCCAAGTTCCTGGGGGACTTGTTGCCGCGATTGCCGTGTGATGACGTTCTGTTCGATCCGATCACGCTCGACCTCAACGGCCGCGTATTGGTCCGTAGTCGCGAGACAGATGGCGGTCGGCCGACGGAAGTGGAGTTGATCTCATCGCAGCTCTCCGGCGAGCCGGTCCAACTCAATTCCAACCGACGCTATTTGGAGCGGGCTCTCAAGCTCGGCTTTCGACAATTGCACCTGAATGGTCCGGATGCACCGGTGCTCTGCACCGACCAGCGGCGGCGGTTCTTGTGGGCGCTGCTGGATCGCAAATCGGCGATTCCACGCCATGAAGATCCCATCCGTATCTCGTCTTCGCCGACACCACCGAAGCCGTCGGCAACTTCCCAACCTCGACCTTCTACTAAGGACGGAACGATGACCACTTCTGAAACCTCCGGTACTGTGCCGCGCCTCGCTTCCCCAGTTGTTGCGCGCACGAAGCCTCTCCGGTCGAAGAGCGCCGGATCACCGATCGAGCAAACCATTCTGCTGCGCGACGCGCTCTGTGTCGCCGCCCGACAGGCGAACGACCTGCTCCGTTCCTTGAAGCACCAGAAGCGTCAGACGCGGATCGTCGAAAGCACGCTGGCATCGCTCAAGGAATTACAGAAAAGCGCCGGGTAGGAATCAGACTCGCGCATGCCATTGCAGGCCGCTCGGCAATTCACCGGCTGCAAACTCGAAATGAACCACCCGGCGATGACTCGGTACGGTCGCCGGAGACGAAGCGTGCAGAATCAACGGTCGAAAGATCAAGATGCCCCCTCGGGGCACCGGGCACTCTACGGCTGGAACTCGCTGTTTCCAGATCTCAGTTTGATCTGCGTTCAGCCTGCCTTCCAGATGACTGCCGGGCAACACGCGCACGGGCCCGTTCTCCAGTCCGCAGTCATCGAGATGCACGCGCACCGCGAGCATGCGTTCCAACGCCGCGACCGGCGGCTGCACATGCACAATGCCCGCCTTTACCGACCACGCGCCAAAGCCGGGAGCCTCCAGCTGTTCCTTGACGGCAATGGTCAGGTCCTGATGCCACACCACTTTCCAATTGGCCCGCTCCGACTTATCGAACAGGATCGCGCGAGTCACAAAGCAGTCCGGGCCGAGCACGCTGGCGGCGATTTGTCGAACGCCGGAATGTCTCGCCAGCGTTTGCGCTCCGGCGGAATGTGCCAGCAGATCTCGCACGCCGCCCCGAGCTTCTCCCACGGACTTCACTTCGGCGACGATCCGATCCAATAGCCCGGCTTCGACGAAGGCGGGAAAAGCTGCCCAACCGTCGCGATCAACTCGGTCTCGGTTCGTCGTTTTGAAATCGGCGGCGGGCATCGTCATCGGAGCTCTCGGTCTGCGTCCTGTGCAGCTTGTCCCGTCATCATCCATTTTTAACCCATAGGAGGAAGTCTATGCTCAAACTATCCGTCGGC
>CAZYKJ010000127.1:0-1732 GCA_964648065.1 uncultured Gammaproteobacteria bacterium | reverse complement strand
TGTTCGTCATTTGTTGGACGGCATTTCGCGCGCGTCTCTTCCATTTCCCTTTGAGTACATCCTTGTTGATAATGCTTCAGGCGACGGAACGCCCGACATGGTGCGCGAGCGTTATCCTTGGGTACGTGTTATTGAGAGCTCAAAAAATGGAGGCTTCGGCTTTGGTAACAATCTCGGGCTAAAGGAGGCGCGCGGAGAGTACATTGTTCTCTTTAATCCCGACCTCACGATTTTCCCCGGTGAGACCGAGGCTTGGATTGATTGGATGCGCAATCATCCCGATGTCGGTATCAGTGGACCGCGTATGCTTAATCCCGACAACTCCGACCAAGAATCCTGCTATCGCTTTCCAAGTATTTGGACGCCGATCCTTCGCCGCACGCGTCTCGGTTCTATCGGCCCATTCCGCAAGTCCATGGACCGCTATGTGATGAAGGACATGGACCGTGCCCGCGAACAAGATGTTGATTGGGTACTCGGCGCAGCTCTCTGTCTGCGTGCCAGTGCTCTCGAAAAATTTGGCCGCTTCGACGAACGCTATTTTATGTATTTGGAAGACGCCGATATTTGCCGCCGCGCTTGGTCATCCGGCTATCGCGTCTGCTATGCCCCGGTCGCAAGCTATATCCACTATCACGGACGCGAGAGCCGCATTCGTTATCCTTGGGAGTTTTTCACCAATCGCTTGGCCCGCGTCCACTTGATGAGTGGCATCAAATATTTCCTCAAACATCTCGGCCAACCCAATCCTCGCACAAACGCGCTATAATCCCTGCATGCCAAAGCTTCCGCAGCAAATCCCTTGGAAAATCATTATTTTAGGCGTCACCGCCTGCTTGGCCTTCAGTCTCTTGCTGATCGCCCTGCCCGCCATTTATGGCACGATCAAAGCCGGTGCCGCTGCCGTATCGCTGCGATCGCATTTGCAAACCGCGGTCGATCAAGCCACGGCACGCGACCTCGAAGGCGCCGATCAAAGCCTCGCGCTTGCCGTTGCCGACTCCGCCAATATTCACGACGGCCTCCAATCCATGGGCAATTGGCGCGAGGCTCCCTGGATCGGTACGCGCATCAAAGCGCTTGAACAAGTTGAACGTTCCGGTTCCGCCGCCCTCTCCGGCATGCGCGAAGTATTGGATGTCGCCGCCGAAATTCAAAGCGCCATCGACACTGCCGGCTCTGTCGGGGGAGTGAGCGTTGCTCCCGAGCAGTCCTACAAAGATTTAACCAAGGAAGAAAAGCGCGCTCTCATCGAGCAGCTCGGCAATGCGTTGCCCCGTCTGCGTGTTGCTCGTGAAAAAATTTCCATCGCCGCCGATGCTTGGAAAAATGTTCCGCAAGACGCGCTCTTCGCGCCGATCCGCAACGCCATCTCGCCGATTGCCGCGCGTTTACCGGAACTCGATCAAGCCATGGGCCAAGCGCTTGGCCTGCTCGAATGGATGGTTCCTCTCGCCGGCTTTCCCGAACCGAAAACCTATCTCGTCATCCTGCAAAACGCCGATGAAATCCGTCCAACCGGCGGCTTTATCGGCAATATCGGTTTAGTCACCATTGATGCCGGCGATATCCAAAAAATCGACTTCGAAGATGTGTACGCACTCGACGGTACCGTCAACGATGCCTGGAAAGATCAGCCGCCTGCAATCTTGAAACGCGAACTCGGCATTCCAGCCTGGTTCCTGCGCGATTCCAACTGGTCGCCAGATTTCACGGAATCCGCCACACGCCT
>CAZYKJ010000126.1:492-1799 GCA_964648065.1 uncultured Gammaproteobacteria bacterium | reverse complement strand
CGAACCGCTGCTTCCGGGTTTGTGTCAGCAAACAACGTCGCCTTGGCGAAGGCGCGGCCGAAGGCACAAAGCTCTTTCTTCTTGGTCTTTATCGTTTCGTCCGATGCAAACAGTCCGGAATTTCCGAATGATGCCAGCGCCGGATGATGGAGATACCTAAATTTGAAGCCGGCGCGCTCAAGCGCGTAATACATCCCATCATAAAGGCCGAGCGCCTGAACTTTTCCGGAGTTCAACGCCGCCATCGCCTGATCCATCACGCCGACAGGAAGCAGAGTATCGGATTGGAGTTCAACGCCAGACTGCTTCAGCATCGACTTCACGACCGGCACCGCGGCGCTTGCAAAACTTGCGACCCCGACTTTCTTTCCTTTCAGATCCGCAAGCGTCTTCACTGGAGAATCTTCGGGAACGGCAATGTAGTAGATCAGTTCCGCATTGGTGCGCGCGAATATCTTTCCGCGAATTCCTTTGTCGTAACCATTGATCACCGGCTCGACGGTAGCGAGCGACGCGTCTGCCTGATTAGCCGCGACGATCTGCGTGGCTTGCGGACCGCCCGAAGCGTAGCGAACCTCGACGTTCAGACCTTCTTGTTTGAAAAAGCCGGCTTGTTGTCCCACGTAAACCGCAAGGAATCCCGTGTAAGGAACAGGAGCACCCGCTTGCATGATGAATGTTTTTTCTTCTGCGTGAGCGATCTGAACTGACGCACCGATAATCGCGCCGATTGCAATTAATCGCCCGAACAAACTTGCTTTCATATTCCTCTCCTCCTGACTGTTTCTTTTCTTTGAGATTATAGGCCCTGCGGATTCTCCGAATTTCCCCAGAACACGATTCTTCGCGAGATTAGTTTTACGAGCGTATTCAACAGAATTCCGATGCAGGTCAGAATCGCCAGCACCGAGTAGACGCCGACCACGTCCATTGAAGCCTGCCGTTGCATGATTTGAGCACCGAGCCCATGCGGAGAACCGAGAAACTCACCGACGATTGCGCCGATGACCGACAAGATCATTGCGATGTGCACACCGGCCATGATCGACGGGAGAGCATTGGGGACACGCACCTTGCAGAATATCTGCCAGGGTGAGGCATCAAGCACCTTCATCAAAACAAGTTGTCGCGGATTAATACTTCGGAATCCCAGAACAACATTTACAAGAATTGGAAAGAAATCGATCAAAGCAACGATCACAATTTTCGAAGTGATACCGAAGCCGAACCAAATAATAAGCACAGGCGCGATAGCAACTTTTGGAATCGTCTGCAGCGCCACGATATAGGGCGTGACGATACGATCC
>CAZYKJ010000126.1:0-482 GCA_964648065.1 uncultured Gammaproteobacteria bacterium | reverse complement strand
GATAAATATCCCGCAGCACAACGCGATCAGAAAGCCAGCGACGATTTCAGTGAGAGAGTAGAGACTATCGTACCAAATCACCTGATCTGAGATGTCAGCGATGATACGGCTTGCAACGTCCGTCGGCGCAGGAAGAACAAACGCTGGCACCCAACCTGCTCGAACGGAATATTGCCACGTCCCCAGAAGCACCAAAAGCAAAAGAAACGACAGGACGGAGCCAAGGTTGAAAGTCTTGGCAGCAAAGCTCCAGAGACGCGCCCCGATGGAAGGAGATGAATGCACCGGAATCATTTCCACACTCATTTTTACATTGCCGCCGTTGCGGAGAGCAGATCACGGATATGAGCGACATATCTCGTGAAGGACTCGTCCGTGGTCATCTGAAGGGTTCGAGGTCGCGGAAGATCGATATCGATGATCTCACGTACGCGAGACGGCCGAGCCGTCATGACCAGCACACGGTCCGAAAGAAAAACAGA
>CAZYKJ010000125.1:1317-1802 GCA_964648065.1 uncultured Gammaproteobacteria bacterium | reverse complement strand
GGGCTCGGTCTGTCGTTGAAAACAAAAGGCGCCTAACGGCGCTTTTTTGTTTTGGGCTGTCTTTGTCTGAACGCCTCGTAGAGCAATAACGCTGTCGCGACGGAAACATTGAAGCTCTGAACGAAACCGACCATTGGAATTTTCAAATTGATTGTTGCCTTCTTTGCGAGCGCGTCTGAAACTCCGGCGTGTTCGTTGCCGATGACGATGGCGACGGGCTTCGAAAGATCAGCCGTTGCAGGATCGACGGAGCTGTCGACCAAGCGTGTCACGGCGATCGCGAACTTTTTCTTTTTGAGGTAGGTGGAGAGACGGGCGACGCTATTCCATTTGGTGATCTTCAGCCACTTTGCGGCGGATGCGGCGGATTTCGAACGTAGCGCTCTCGCATTCGGTGCTTTGTTGATCGTATAAAGCAAGTGCACTTCGCCGACGCCGAATGCATCGCACGATCTCAGAATGGCGCCGACATTGTGCGGGTCGTC
>CAZYKJ010000125.1:0-1307 GCA_964648065.1 uncultured Gammaproteobacteria bacterium | reverse complement strand
GTGAGACACTGAACTGTGGAGCGGTGTGTGTGGATGTCGAGCCAGAGATTGGCGGAAGAGGAGCTTTCTTTACCGATTTTTTTTGGATTGTAGGGTTTTTCTTGTTCAAAGATGTAGTGGACAGCACTGACGCCGAAGGCATCGCAGGAACGGAGGATGGCGCCGACATTGTGCGGGTCGTCGACGTTTTCCAAAACCACCGCCAAGGTTGGTTGGCGGTGGGACATGACTTGTTTGATCTTGTTTTTGCGCTCAGGCGTCATACGGACGTTCGAGGCCGAATGATCGCAGGGATTCGTAAACAGAATCGAGCTTGAAAAGCTCCTGCGTCACTTCCGCCTCTTTTTCCAACAGCTTCTTTTTCATGTCCGCATAGGCCGAATCGGTTTCCTCGCGCGGATCATACCCCTTTAAATTCACTCCCCAAACTTCTGCGAGCTCGGCGATGTCGGAGAGCATTTGTCCTGCTTCTCGATCTGCCTCGACCACTTTCTCGAATTGCATGCGAGCTGCCAGCTGATCGCTGGTTTCGGGGCTCAACGGCATGAGCTGGGGGCGCTCCATCATCTCGTGCATATTAATTACTATTGAGCTGACGATGAATCCAATCCAAACGCGACTGACCCTCTCCCGGAGCCTTGGCGGTCAAGTCTTTCAAGCGGTTGATTTCCACTTTGAGATATTCGATGCGCGACGTAATAGAGTCCGCTTTCTGGCTGATAGCCGTGAGCGTGCTCGTACGATGCGTTTGCGGCGTCGATGAGAGCTGTCGCGCAACTTTGTTGGACTTGGCAAGCATAACCGCGCCTATGGTAACGTGTCATCATGTCCATGTCCATCAATGTCAAGGCAAGTCTTCTTGCCGCCGTGCGCCATAGCGTCGGAAGCAGAATGTTCCGCGAATTATATGCAGATGAGGATGGTGTCACCAAAGAAATTTTGCAGGATGGCAGGCTATCCTGCGCATTTTTTGTCGCTTTCCTCCTCTATCATTTCCATTTGATCAAACAACCGCATGCGACGGTGCAATCAACTGTCAAGGACATGATCGAATCTGGTTGGACGGAAGCTTCGGTGCCGCAAGAGGGCGATGTTTTGCTTTGGGATGCAAGCCAAGATCATGTCGAGGGCGAGATGCATCAGCATATCGGCTTCTTTCTTGGAGACGGACAAGCGATCAGTAATAGCTCAACGCAAAAAGAGATTATCGAGCATGAATGGACCTTTAATGGCTCGCGCCATGTGCAGAAGATTTTTCGAGCCCCGCATGCGTTGATTGCAACTCCTTCCAAATAGGCGTGTCACCG
>CAZYKJ010000124.1:0-1828 GCA_964648065.1 uncultured Gammaproteobacteria bacterium | reverse complement strand
CGAATTTTATCCTTCTTTACATGCACCGTGACCTCGGCACGGACTGATGTGAGCCACAAAACAGCCAATACAATGATGACGGTCAATGCAATGAACGTGTAGGCGATGCGGCGATAGACGCTCGGCCGTGAAACGGTCGGGAATGAGGGGGCGGTGATGTGCACCGTACCAGGTCTGCGGCGGGACAAGTTCATACGTGAACAATGTACCCAGTATAGCACGAAGCTCTGCAGGTCAAGAATTCATGATTCGCTGACGCAGATCGCTGGCAGCTCGAACCTCTTCTTCCAACTGCTTCACCTGATTTTTAAGCGCGTGATTCTCTTCCGAAGAAGCTTCTAATTGCGATTTCAGATCGTTTATCTGATTGGTAAGACCGTTGATTTGCTGTTCGAAGTAGAGTTCGCGGACACGTTCGTCGATCACGCGGTCAATGGAATTCTGATAACCCTCTTTGGACGCTTGTTTGGCCTTGATTGAATCGATGACATAAGACAAAACCTCCTCGGACGAGTAGCCCTTGTCAGCAAGTTCTTGGATTTTTTCCGGTTTGCCGAAAATCGCCTTGCTCGAGTATTTGAGAAGTTGGTCGTAACGCTTGGTGTTACCGGATTCGCGGCCGGCTTTGAGCTCTTCAACCAAGAGAATAATGCGGTTGAACCCTTTCTGGATTTCGAGCTGCTTGTCAGCAAATCGGAGGGCGTAATCGGCGAGCTCATTCAACTCTTCTTGGGTTCCGGGCTTGGATTCCATCGGTAATTTGTTGTCGTTTACGAGCTTACGCATGTCCTCGAGATTGAGCGGGCCGAGGGAGCCAAAATTGAAGGACAAACGCTGCTTGTAGAATGAGCCAATAGACTGCTCGCCCTGCAACGGAATGGCTGGGGCTTCGAGCTGGCGCTGGACAAGCAAGGCTTTGACGCGCTCCATGGCAGCTGCATCGCCGCCTGTGACGCCGAGAGCGAATTCGTCGCCGCCGACGCGATACGCTTCGACTTCAATCCCCTCTTTGGATGCTTCGGCGGCAATGCCGTCCAACATCTCGGCGGCTTTTTGAATCGCGACGTTTCCTGTTTGTCCGTTTCCTTCTTTGTCGAAGTACTTGAGGAAGGCGAGGTCGATATAAACGACACCGCTTGCCTTGCCGGATTCGAGCGCCGACTCCATTTGTTTGAACATCGGACCACGCTGGGACAAACCCGTGAGCGTGTCGCGATTTGCGGCTTCCATTTCTGCGTCCAGACGCGCGATCTCGATGTCTTCCGGGTCAGCACCGGAGGCTTCCAACTCTTTGACCTTGGCGCGCAATGATTCGACAGCTTGCTTGCCGCGCGTTGGCTTTGGAGCTTTGTAACCTTCGGACAGGCGCTCGGTGAGCGGTACTTTTTGATCGGGATTCTTATCTTCAAAGCCTTCGACGCCGAGTTTTTGCTTGGCGGTTACATCGTTCATGGTGCGCTCAATGCCATTGGTTGCATCGCGGCGTCCGAGATACTGCTTGCGAGCATCTGCTTGGGCAGCTAGATGGCGGGTATCGACATCTGCGGCGAGGAAGCGGGCTTTGAAGGTGGCGTAATCCGGCGTCTCCTTATCACTTGACTCGCGGAACATCTCGCCCAAGACCTTACGCTGATATTTGGTATAGAACGTGGCAGCCGCAGCCTCATCGCCTGCGTCAATGTACGACTGCATGCGCTTCATGCGGCTTTCGGCTTTCTGACGATCGTTTTGTTGCTGGAGGAGCTCCTTCAAGACACTAATGGAAAGTGTTTCCGGCTTCTCATCACCGAGTAGCGTTGCACGTTCTTCCGGAGAGAGCTTATTCAAA
>CAZYKJ010000123.1:0-1842 GCA_964648065.1 uncultured Gammaproteobacteria bacterium | reverse complement strand
GCTTAGCAAAACGTTCCGGTGCCAAGTACAAAAGCTTGAGCCGTCCGGAAGAAGCCTCGCGTTCCGCCTGCATCATCTCCGCCGGAGTCATGGTGCTATTCAAAAACGCCGCCGCAATCCCATTCGCCTTTAACGCGTCTACTTGATCCTTCATCAACGCAACAAGCGGAGATATTACAATCGTAATTCCGGGAAATGAGAGAGCCGGAATCTGGAAACACAGAGATTTGCCTCCGCCCGTCGGCATCAATACCAAGGCGTCTTTTCCGGAAACGCAATGCTCAATCACTTCCGCCTGAAGCGGGCGGAAGGACTCGTAACCGAAATGTTTTTTCAGAAGTTCAAGCATGGGATCTACTACTCCGTTCCATCTCTTAGCATCATTGTCAAGATCTGTAGTGTGGATAGCTATCGAAGCTTCATCCTGCGCAATTCCCGTAAGATACTCCATGCATCAGACAAGCGAACCCGACTCTCCTTCCCATTTCTCCAAGTAACAGGAACCTCACGGATAACAAGTCCGTCTCTCTGCGCTCGAAGTAATAATTCCACATCAAATGCCCAGCCTTTTGATTCGAGATGCTCAAACAAATACAAGGTTCGTCGATGAAAAACTTTAAAACCGCATTGCGTATCTTGAAAGTGAAGTCCAAGATAGTAGCGAATAAAACAATTAAAAATCTGCCCTGCCCCGTTGCGATAGAACGGCTGATACTCGGCAATCGTTGCACCATCGACACGTCTTGATCCGATCAGAATATCCGCGGTCGGCAATAACGGAAGAAACGCTCGGAACGCTTCCGGATGCGTGGACAAGTCCGCATCCAAAAAAAGCATGACATCCCCGAGCGCCTGCGCTGCGCCGCTTTTGACGGCGGCGCCTTTTCCCAAATTCGACTGGTGACGGATCAGTCGCACTCGCGCATCATCACGCTGCAATCGCTCGACAATCGACGCTGTTTCATCCACGGAACCATCATCCACGATCAAGATCTCAAACGAGCCAAGCGCATCAAAAAAACGCCGAGTTTCATCAACAGCTCGGGCGATGGTATGAGCCTCATTAAAAGCCGGGATGAGAAGAGAAAAATCCATGAAATGAGTCTGCTTCCAATCGACGCACCGCCTCCATCACGCTCGGTAACTCGAACACGCCGCCTTCGCCGGTAAAGTGTCCACGTGCATGTTCAATAACAATTGCCGAACCAAGCTTCTCTTGAAATGCTTGGCTGTTGACCTCAATCGGCACCCATCGATCATTGTCTGAAAAAATCGCGACCGAGCGAGGCAGAGCATGTCTGACTTTTTTCAGATCAATCGCTTCCTCCATCCAAGGCTTCGCAATCATGCGTTCCTCGTCACTTCGAAGTCCCGCGAGCTCAAAAAATCCCGCCACAAAAACCGCTCCACGAATCGGCGTATCCTGCGTTTCCAAAAAACGCAGAATCGTCTGACAGCCAATACTGTGTCCAATCATCATCGTCTCGCTATCGAGCGAACCGAGCGTCTTCTGTAAATGTCCTACCCAAACCTCAATAACCGGCACCTGAGGATTCGGCATCGCAGGAACATCAACCTGATACCCACACGCCTCAAGCTCGCCCTTTAACCAAGGAAACCAACAATCTTCCGGATCAGAGGCCCAGCCATGAACGATGATGGCACGTTTCATGATCCAAGACTAAACTAAAATCCGCATGACTGCTACTCTAGCTTCGTGGACCCGATTACATACCTCCGTCAATTTCGAATAGGCTCATTTGCTGTCTTTGACTTTTCCATCTCCTATTTGGGAATGTTCTTGCTATCCCCGCTACTGACCTGGTTATTCGAAAAAATAGG
>CAZYKJ010000122.1:0-1901 GCA_964648065.1 uncultured Gammaproteobacteria bacterium | reverse complement strand
CACTTCGTCGAGGCCGGGCCATGACGACCCTGTTCGATCCCCCAAGACAACCAGGTGAAATCAGGCTCCGGCCCTATCAGGAGCAGGCCGCTTCCGCAGTGGACGCGGCCCGGGCGCGCGGGCTTCGATCGGGGCTGATCGTTCTCGCGACCGGTGGCGGCAAGACCACGATCCTTAGCCACCTCATCGGCCAGGAAGCGAAGCGCGGCGGAAGGTCTCTGATCCTTGCGCACCGTGACGAGCTGGTGGAGCAGGCTGCGGACCGGATCTCATCGATGACCGACGTCCGGGTCGACATCGAAGGCGGGGACCGGAAAGCGATCGGCACCGCCGAAGCGGTGGTCGCTTCCGTGCAAACGATCGGGCGCGCCGGGTCATCTCGGCTTGGGTGGTTGCGCCCGACTCTGATCGTTACGGACGAGTGCCATCACGCCTGCTTTGTGGCCGGGACGCTGATCGACGGACGGCCAATCGAGAAGGTGCGCATCGGCGATTCAATCAAGGCGTACGACCACTGGCGCGATGAGGTGACCGATTCGAGCGTTTCGGCTGTAATGAGGCGAGTGCCTGCGGGTCTTCTGCGGATCGTGTTCGAGAACGGCGCGGCCCTCGTTTGCACATCAAACCACCCCATCTATGGGTCGAAGGACGGGAAGTCATTCACTTACGTAAGCGCTGGCCGGTTGAAGGTCGGCGACACGGCGTTATTCACCACCAATGAGCGAGAACATACCAAAGAAGAGTTACATCAAGCCGAAGACCTGCGCGATTTGCGGGACGGTGTTCCAGCCGAAAAGCTGGAATCCGACGATGGTGCCGTACTGCTCGGAAGCGTGCAAGGTGTCAGCGCGGGAATCCCGGAAGAAGCGGATCACGCTGCCCTGCCTGAAGTGCGGGACGCTCGTCACCTCAACGGACAAGCGGTCGCTGGACTCGTTCAGGTTGGGGCGCGCGTTTTGCTCCACCCAATGCAAGAGCGAGTTCTTGCGGGAGGAGAATTCGGCCAGGATGGCGGCCACCAATCGGAAGCATGCGAGCGAGCGGATGACGAAGGACAACCCTGCTTCGCGGCCCGATGTGCGGGCGAAGATTTCAGCGGCCAAGAAGGGTCAAGCGCCGAAGGTGAGGGCTGGCAATGGCTCGCTGACGGTTCCGCAGACGATGTTGGCGGAGGCGCTGGGGCTCCCGATGGAATTCGCGGTCCTGACTGCGGATGTGGCGAGCCAATTCACGGAAGCTCTGCCCCCAGCGTACAAGATCGACATCGCGGACCCGGCCCGGATGCTGGCGATCGAGGTCGACGGGAACGGGCACTATGCGTACAAAGTGAAAGCCAAGGACGAGTTAAAGACCCGCGTCTTGAATGCACTCGGGTAGCGAGTGTTGAGGTTCTGGAACCGGGAAGTGATGGACGATTTGGAGGCCTGTGTCCAGACGGTTTTGTCTACAACCTAAGCGTCAACACCCACCACAACTACTACGCGAACGGGATTCTCGTCCACAACTGCGCGGAAACCTACCAATCCGTGTACCGGCGATTCCCGTGCGAGTTCCACCTGGGCGTCACGGCGACGGCTCACCGAATGGATAACCGTCCGCTGCACGGGGGCGAGGCCATCTATGAAGCTGTGCTGTTTGAGTACGGCATCAAGCCGATGATCATGGACGGGTGGCTCTGCGACATCCGGGCCTATCGATGCGACGCTTCCTACTCGCTCCAGGGCGTCAAGACGACGGCAGGCGACTATAACCAGAAGGACCTCGACAAGCGCGTCAACACGAACCGCAACAACATTGAGGCTCTCGCGTACTGGGCGAAGGTTGCAACCGGTCGGCGCACGATCGTGTTCTGCACTTCGGTCGACCACGCCCACGCGATGGCGGACCTGTTCGTTGATCAG
>CAZYKJ010000121.1:1639-1908 GCA_964648065.1 uncultured Gammaproteobacteria bacterium | reverse complement strand
GAGTTTGCTTGTGAGCCAACCGGAAACCAATTTGGCGTGTGTCGGTTTTTTTTGATCGAGCTCGGCTAATTCGCTGAGTGTCTGTTCGGCAAAATCCGTCCAATCATTTGCGACAAGCACGCGTGCATCATCGGCTGTAAAGCCCCATTCGTCGACGAGACGGGCGCGGCGCGCGGTTGGCAATTCCGGAATGTGGGACTTTTCTTCTTCGGCAATTGTTTTCAATATCAACGGACGCAAATCCGGTTCTGGGAAGTAACGATAGTCCG
>CAZYKJ010000121.1:929-1629 GCA_964648065.1 uncultured Gammaproteobacteria bacterium | reverse complement strand
CGTTTCTTTGACGCGTTGTTCGAAGGTGGTGTTTTTATTTTCGTCGTAGCCGCGCGTTGCGCCTGTCGGAATAGTTCCGTTGTTCCAAGCTTCGAGCTGGCGATCGATCTCGTACGTTAATGCACGCTCGACGGAACGGAAGGAATTCAAGTTCTTAATTTCGATTTTTGGATTGTATCCGGCTTTGAGCGGTTTATTGTCGTCGCCGACTTCCAAGAGCGAGATGTTTGCATCGCAGCGCATGTAGCCTTTCTCCATGTCTGCATCGGAAGCGCCGACGGAACGGAGAATGGATTGTAATTCTTGCAAGAAGGCTCGTGCCTCATTTGGCGTGCGGAAATCCGGTTCGGTGACGATTTCGCAAAGCGGTTGGCCGGCGCGGTTGAAGTCGACAAGCGTTGCGCCGCTGTCGGCGTCATGCGTATTTTTTGCGGCGTCTTCTTCCAAGTGTGCACGTGTGATGCCGATGCGGATGTGATCGCGCGGCGGCTCATTGCCGGCGACATCGACTTCAAGAAAACCGTTCTCGGAAATTGGATGATCGAATTGGGAGATCTGATAGCCCTTCGGCAAGTCGGGATAGAAATAATTTTTGCGATCAAAATGTGCTTCGTCTGGAATGTGGCAGTTCAAAGCAAGTGCTGCACGCACGCCAAGACGAACGGCTTGTGCGTTTACGGCCGGCAAAGCTCCCGGCTGT
>CAZYKJ010000121.1:0-919 GCA_964648065.1 uncultured Gammaproteobacteria bacterium | reverse complement strand
GGACAAATGGCGGTGTTGGGTGCGGCGAGATCATCCACGTTTGCACAACTGCAAAACATCTTGCTCTTGGTTTTGAGCCGAACGTGAATTTCTAAACCAATGATCGGGATCAGTCTCATGTTCTAACGTGTTTTCTTAAGCGAGTGGAAAATCTTGGCTTGATAAATGATGCCGAGCGGCAAGAAGATGGCTTCGATAATGCCGGACAAGATTCCTTGAATACCATCGGCCATGGACATGCGCAAGCTCAATGGTCCGCCTGCACCGGCAAGCAGCATGGCTTTATCAAATCCGGCAAAGAGACCGACAATCATCATCAGGAGAATGCCGACAACTGCTGCAAGTAAGCCGACGACGAAGCCGCTAGCGAAAATGCGGCCGAAGGTAGCCCACCAGCGCTCTTTGACCAGAGCATGGGAAGCGGCGAGCGATTCAATGCCTTTTTTGCCGCCTTCCAAAAGCAGAAATGGCGCAAAAGCAAAGGCGATGGACATCCACAGGCCGGGAAGGACAAAGACAATCAAGCCTCCGGTGACGGCAAGCGAACGCAGAATCATGATCAGCAGGAAGGACCAGAACAAGGTTTTGCCGCGCGCGTCGTCGACTTTGACATCGCCGCCATTGTCGCGCTTCAAGATGACGTCGGTGAGGACGATGGTCGTGTGGGCGATGATGGCGAGCGTTGCGAGGCCGGCAAGAATTTGGATGGCAAGTGCGCCCATGGTCGGGACTTTGTCCGAGGCGAAGACCGCGACAAAGTTGATCAAGGCGACGCCGAGAAAGCGAATCGAGATTTCCAAGTTTGCGCGGAAGTCGCGCAGGAAATCTTCAAAACCTTTGCTTAAGAGTTCGCCGTAAGGAAGGAGCGGTTTCATAGCGATTATTTGGCTGCAGTCTCGGAGAGAGACTTGTAGAGATT
>CAZYKJ010000120.1:0-1909 GCA_964648065.1 uncultured Gammaproteobacteria bacterium | reverse complement strand
GCGGCGTAAGAAACGATAGCGCAAGCGCAATCAAGATGCCGGCAATGCCAAGGCCGAGCATTGGTCGCCAGGCTGCCAAGACACGGCGTAAAGGTTGGTCTTTAAAGGTCATAGAGATAATTTGTTATTTGATATGTACTGCTTGTTACTTGATCGCTTCGGCCATATTTTGCGAACCGAGCGTGATGCGAGCTTGATAGTCTGCTCCTTTGCGTTTGCCGTAAAATGTCAGCGTGGCTCCCTGTTTATAGGCTTGCAATCGCTCTCCCAAATCCGCGTACCCGTCTAGAATATCACGTTCCACGCGTTCAATCACGTCATTCTCTAGCAAGTTGCGGTACGCCGGAGTTCCAGCGGCGACCGTCTTTACCCACGAGCCGAGCGTAGGCAGGGTAGAGCTCGTAGCATCCAATGTTACATCCGATAAATCGAGACCGCGAATGCCGAGCGTCAGACGTAAGATATGTCCATTGCTGACGACTTGTGTCAGCGCCGCACCCACACCTTCTAGAGGAATCACGCGCAAACCGGTTCAGTCGCCGCCTTCCGTGATACCGACCAATTTTCCGCCTCCGTCCCAAACAGCTCCTCCGGCAGCGTGTAGCGCTTGTCCCTGTATCAAGAATCGTCGCAAGACTTTTTCGCTTGACTGGCTATCGTGATTTGCCGGAACTGCTGCATCGATAATGAGATCTGGTCGCAATTGTCCGGGTCGCGCTTCAAACCAAACGGCTGCGCCGCTTTGAACATCTTCGGCGCGAGCAAATGCCGGCGATGGCAAGTCCGTCGCGTCAATTTTCAGATAAGCGATGTCTGTCGACAAATCGCGAATGCCTTTGCGCACCGGATAGATACGCCCGTTTCTCTCGATGCTGATCTCTGCCAGACGCAAGCCTTCGATCGCGGCGCGGCTCGTCGCAAGCCAACCATCGGAAGTAAGTGCGACAGCGGCTCCAAGCTCGCGTTCTGTTCCGATCGTTGCGCCGTCGCCCTTACCGCGACGAACAATCGTGAGTACCGATGAGCTCTTGCGCTGATTAAACGCCGAAGGGTAGCTCGGCATAAGCGGTCTCGGTTCAATCGGAATAATCTGCACGCTTGGTTGAACCTGCGTCGGTGTCGGTAGGATGGTTGCTGTTGAGCTTGCATGCCGTAGCTCATCAATTGATTGTCGGATTTCTCCGATTTGTTGAGCCAAAATCAGCCAGCTAATCAGTAACGCAGATGCAAAAGCGATGAGGACAGGTTTCATGTCCGCATTCTACCCTCAAGCCCAGCGAGATACCAGTAAAACCGTTAAAAAAAGGATGCAGATGCCGACACCTTCAGTCCATGCTAATGCCGGTGTCGGGACGGAGATGGCTGTATAACGGCGTATGCGTGAAGGTATGGCAAATAGGATCGCGGCTAAGGCGCCTTGTACGGCGATCGCAAGCGGCAAAATCATGGCTAAAATCCCAGCTTGTAATCCGACAATGCCTCCAAGAATGGTCCAGCGGATTTGATGCTTGCGATCGGCAGAATGATGGGTGGTCAGGAAAAAAGCCGCAACGCCAATAACAGTGAGTGTCAGCGGCATGCTCCAGTCAGGAATGCGGATGAAATAGTTGAGTCCGGCTAATCCCGAAGTTGTAAAAAACGCCATAGCGGGAAGCATGGCTTGGTTGAGACGCGAGAGCCCGTGAACGGGATAACGCGCCGGATCAAAAGCCAACAGCCAAAGGAGCTCAAGAGTGAGCGCAGGAATCCCGGTGATCGCAAGAGATAATCCAAGTCGCGTGATCGGAGTTTCAGCGAGCAAAAAAGCCAGCGCAATGGCCGTCATCGTCAATGCGGATGGCAGCATTTTACTCAGGGTCTCTTGCCAAGTGAGCCGTCGGTACGCAATCAAGGACGAACCGATGGCATA
>CAZYKJ010000119.1:0-1924 GCA_964648065.1 uncultured Gammaproteobacteria bacterium | reverse complement strand
GACAAGCATCCGTATGAAAAAATGGAAAAGCTGTCGTGTTATTTTTGCGATACTTCAAAATCTCGCGGCCAATTTCATCAATCGGCTGTATCGTACCGATTTCATTGTTGGCCGTCATAATCGAAATGAGCACCGTCGTCGGCTTCACGGCAGCGATCACCGCCTTTGGATCGACTTTCCCATCACGATCCACCTCAACAACCGTCAGCTCGATTTCTTTCTTACGCTGGAGATGAAGCAACGGCTCCAAAACGGCATGATGCTCGATCGAGCTCGTGATCACATGCGGCAATCCGATAGACCCATCGGCAAACGGCGGGCACTTGGCAAAATAACGCGGCACGCCAATCACCGCCAAATTATCCGACTCGGTTCCGCCGGACGTAAAAATAATTTCATCCTCATGTCCGCCGATAAGTCCGGCGATCTTTGCGCGCGCTTCTTGCACCGCATCCTTGGCACGCACGCCAAGCGTATGAAAAGACGACGGGTTTCCAAAGTCATGAACAAAAAACGGACGCATGGCTTCAAGCACGCGTTCGTCGAGCGGCGTCGTCGCCGCATGGTCCATATAAATGAGATGTTCCGGCCGCTTCATGGACCTTTCTTTTAGCCTTTTTTTGGCGTTTTGTCAATTCTTCACCCTGTCTGCCTTCCAAGCCAAGCCCATCAAAATCGAGATGATCAAATGCGCCATCCAAGACAATAACGGAATGGTTACAAAACCGAACCATTCAATGTACTTCGTCGTACACGAAACGCCATTCTGACACGGACCCCTCCACTCCGGATGCAAACCCCAATTTACTCCGTAATACAAAACGACATGATAGGTCGCGATCGCGAATCCGATAAGTGCGAGCGGCAACACATACTGGTAGACTTTCGTATCCTTGCGAATCAGTCCGACGAGCAAGATAGCAACCAACGGATACATGGTGATGCGCTGATACCAGCACAAGACGCATGGTACAAGGAAAAGCACTTCGCTAAAAAACAAACTTCCCGTCATGGCGACGACGGCTTGTAGAAATGCGGCAGGAATCAAATACGACTTAATCTGTTGAAGCATAGTTATTTGCTGATCGTTTTAGCAATTCGCAAACTATTTGCCAAGACACTTACGCTTGAGGAAGCCATAGCAACACCGGCAAAAACTGGATTTACATAACCTGCCATCGCAAGAGGAATAAGTACGACATTATAAATCGAGGCCCAAAACAAATTCTGCTTGATGGCATCAAACGTTTTTCGAGCGAGCATCAGCGAATCCGCGGCTTTCGTCGGCGACCCTCCCATCAACACGATTTGTCCCGTCGCAATCGCCACATCCGTGCCCGTACCAATCGCGATTCCAAGATCGGCCTGCGCCAAAGCCGGTGCATCATTCAACCCATCGCCAACAAAAGCAACTTTTTTGCCGCCATCCTGCAATTTCTTCACTTCATCAGCCTTTCCAGTCGGCGAAACTCCTGACAAAACAAGTTCAATACCAAGTTCCTGTGCAACAGCTTCCGCCGTCAGCTTATGATCGCCCGTAATCATCCCCACTTCGATGTTCTCTTGCTTCAAATGCATTACTGCCGCCTTCGCATCCGGCTTAATCCGATCCTGCGCCGCAATCGCACCCAAATATTCCGATCCACGCGACAACAAAATCACGGTCTTCGCATCGTGACGAAGCACGGCCAACTGATTTGCCTCGCGCTCCGGAATTTCAACGCCGCCTTCTTTCAAAAACGCTTCCGTTCCAAGTCGCAAAACCTGTCCTTCATGACGAGCCAAAATTCCTTTCCCAACTTCCGCCTCATATTCTTCAATGTCTGCCAAAGCCGCTCCCTTCTCCGTCGCCGCAGCAAGCACCGCACTCGCCAAAGGATGTTCCGAAGCCATTTCCAATCCCGCCGCGAGCGACAAAAGCTCA
>CAZYKJ010000118.1:0-1981 GCA_964648065.1 uncultured Gammaproteobacteria bacterium | reverse complement strand
CACGCTGAAACAGCCTTCCTCACTTTCAAGTAAGGCATCGGACTTTTTTGTGATCACCGGATTAATCAAAACCATCGGATCATCGGTAGGCTCCGGCTGGACAATCACGGCGCGGACATTTTTTCCAACCTGCGGCGAGGCCAAGCCGACACCGCGCGAGGCGATCATTTTCTGGATCATCGCATCCAAAAAAGCTTGGAATTCCGGCGTCGTCACCTCGGATACCTGAAGCTCCTGCGAAACGTGTCGCAGGCTTGGTGCCGAGGTAGGCAGGAATTCAAGAGGCTTCATATCAACGGCTAAGTCTAGCGCAAAAATGCGATTGGGTCAAGGTCTATAAGGGTCTTGGACGAGTTCTTGGTGAGCACTTGCATCAATCCCGGCTCTAATACCGTCTGTTTGGGCAATAGATGCCAGATATAGCGCTTTTTCTGGGACTTCGTCCTATATGGTACAGGATACGGCCCGCGCAGCTCGCCCCAGCCTTTAAGCACCGTCATCCAGTCCGGATGTTCGGTATCGACTATGAGTTTAACAAGCCGTTTAGCCGGCGGATATCCAAAGGCCGTTCGAAGCCCGCGCTCCTGTTCGCGGAACCTCCCAAACCCTTCCGACGTGAGCCAATCCGTCCAACGCGTAGCCAGCGTCTCGTCTGTCTGAATGATGAGCCGTCCTTTCGACAACGCAACATCATGCGCCAGTCTTCTGAATCCAACGGCGAGTTTTTCCATACGTCTCACATCTTCCGAACCGCCAGTGATCAACGATGCATCCGTCACCAAAACGCAGGCGCCCCAAGGAATCGGCATTTCAAAATCCACATTCGATACACCACGCCACTCCACGTCCACATCCGACTCAAACTTTTTCCAGGCCGTTTTCAACTTCTCAATTCCCGGCAGAGACTTTCCCAGATCCGGCCCGCCGCATTTCGGACACTCAAGTGGCATCTCACCCTTGATTCCGCATCGTCGGCATACCGTCTGATTATTTTCTGCTGCCAATGTGAAGCCGCAATTCGCGCACTCGGCTCGATAACCACAATCGCGACACGTCAGTCTCGCGACATCTCCCTTGATCGGATGGATGATAATCCGTTTTCCTTCATGATCACGCAATGTGTTCAAAGCCTCTCCTTGCACCGAAGGCACGCCGGATCGTCCTTGCGGATGACGAATGACCACATCCATATCGACTTCGATCTCTGGCGCCGGTTCATCCGAGTGCAAAGGAGGCGTCAGTCCATAGGCCTCAACATCGGTTCCGGCATACTCGGCACACCAAATCGCCATTTTACGAGCATCATAGCGCGGTGCCATCTCATCCTGCTTATGGTCGTCATTCTCCGGTTCGTCGATCAGCACCAAATCAGCCAAAGGAGAAAGCCAAGCACCAAGCCGTGTCGCAATCAAAACAGGGGACGCGCCCATCGCGAAGCCCTGCCATGCGCGAAAAGAATCGCCGTCATTATCATCGGAGCTCAAGGTGACGCCTTGGCCAATCTTTTCGAGGAACATTTCGAGGCGAGCTTTCCATGGGGTGAGAATCAGGACGCGCTTGCCGTCGGCGACCGCGGTCTTCGCTGCCTCGATAAGCTTGGCTTCGTGATCGATGGACCAGAATGCTTTCACACTCCCTGCGCGATCATAACCCAGTCCTGCCCCTCCCTTCTTCGAAGGAGGGGTTTTTCCGTCCGAAGTCTCCCTTCGTAGAAGGGGAGATTTAGAGGGGTTATCACCCGGCTTCTTCGGCAAACTCCTCAACCAAGCCTTTAGTACCGCCGGCTTACTCGTAAACGTATGACTCGCAACATAATCAAGCAGTGCCACCATCTCCTTCGGAAAACGAATGTCTGCGTAAGTTCCAATCACATCCTGTGCCTTACTCGCAAAAGGCGATGTCCCTCGAATCTCCATCACCATCGCCGGCATTTTCGCTCTTCGAAAAGGTGCGACAATTAAGTCGCCGACTTTCAGCTCCA
>CAZYKJ010000117.1:0-2037 GCA_964648065.1 uncultured Gammaproteobacteria bacterium | reverse complement strand
ACCTCGCGAATCGCGGTTTGCGTGAGCGACTCCCCTGCCTCGCGACGTCCTTTCGGGAAGGTGTAGCGCTGATAGGGATCTTTGATGAAGAAAATCTCAACGTGACCGCCGCGTTTGCGGTAGATAATTCCCCCGGCCGCGAGTGCGGCCTGGAAGTGCTTATTACCGGCCGGCCGGCGCGTAGACGTCTGCCGTCCCGGTCGCGGTGCCATCGAAGATGCCGAGGGCGCGGTCGAGTTGTGGGTCGCGTTGTTTTTCATAATCGTCAGCGGTTTTGTCGACCACGATGTCCGGGTCGAGACCTGTTTTGTTGATCGTGCGATCTTTTGGCGTCAGCCACTCGGCAATCGTGATTTTGATCGCCGATCCATCCGGCAAATTACTGTAGTCCTGCACCGAGCCTTTGCCGAAGGTTTTCATACCGATAATGGTACCGGCGGCGTAATCCTGTAATGCACCGGAGACGATTTCGGAAGCGCTCGCCGAGCCTTGGTTCACGAGAACGATGGTCGGGATGCCAGCCAAACGGCTTTGACCCGTTCCAGGGAGTTCATCGACGATTTTGCCTTGGCGGCGTTCTTTGACCACGACTTTGTCTCCCACCCACTCGCCAGCCATGAAGGCAGCTGTATCGAGGAAGCCGCCAGGATTGTTGCGTAGATCGAGAATCAAGCCTTTGACCTTGTCATGTTTGAGCACCTCGTCGACAGCCTTGTCGAAGCCATCATGCGTGTCGGTGTTGAAGTTGGTCACTTCGATGAGCGCGACATCCGGTTTTGGCCACTTAAGACGGACAGATTTCACCTGGATTTCGTCGCGCGTGATCGTTACATCAAATGGCACCGCTTTCTTTTTATCATCCTTGCGATAGACGGTGAGTGTTACCTTGGTGCCTTTGGCGCCGCGAATCTTGGTAACAGCTTGCTCGACCGAGTAACCCGTTGTTTCGACTCCATCGATCTTGATGATATAGTCCCCTGCTTTGATACCCGCTTTCTCGGCCGGTGTATCCGGAAGCGGTGCGACTACCGTGATCGTGTCGTCCTTCAAGCCGATTTCTGCGCCAATGCCGGAGAACTTGCCGGACAAGGCTTGCTGGAAGTCAGCTGCGCCTTTGGGCTCAAAGAAGGTCGTATATGGATCGCCGCTTGCCTCGGCCAAACCTTTGAGAGCGCCGTAGAACAAATCTTTATCCTTGAGCGATTGCTGATAGTATTTGTCCTTGAGCAATTGCCACACTTCCCAGAATTCCTTGAACTCGACATCTTTCGACATCGCCATGTTGATCGGCGGATTTTGACCAAGGCCGAGTACGTCTCCCGTCGACGTCGCGTTTACGACGCTCGATGGTGATGACGAAATCGCAGGACTCGTCAGGCGACCGACAATCAATCCGATGACAATGCCGACGATCAAGAACGTGATGATGGCGCGCTGATTCGTTTTATTTTCCATAATCAATCGTTAATACGCTGAATATCGGCTCCTAATTCAACCAAGCGTCCGTCCAAGTCTTCATAGCCTCGATACACCATCTCGGCGTCGTGGATAATGGTCTCCCCTTCGGCGACCAAGCCTGCGAGCACCATAGTGGCTCCGGCGCGCAAGTCGAGCGAACGGATTTCGGTGCCGCGCAGAACGGTCGGGCCTGTGATGATGGCGCGATGCGGGTCGGCGATGATGGCGTTTGCTCCCATCTTGATGAGCTCATTGATATAGCCCATGCGCGACTCGAACATCGGATCGTGGAGAAGCGTGGTTCCGTGACATTGCGTGGCGAGGAGGCCGAAGATAGCTTGCAAGTCTGTCGGGAAACCCGGATAGATCATCGTCTGCAATTTGAAAGAGTCCATGCGACCGACTCCTTGTACTCGGAACGTGTTGCCCTGTATTTCATGACGCACACCGGCGCGAGAAAGCATGTTACGAATGGCATCGAGATGCTCTGGAACAACGGGAGACATTTCGATTTCGCCTTTGGTGAGCGCGGCCGCAACGGCAAAGGTTCCGATTTCGAGCATGTCAGGCACGACAGAC
>CAZYKJ010000116.1:0-2085 GCA_964648065.1 uncultured Gammaproteobacteria bacterium | reverse complement strand
ACAGAAAGGCAAGACTGACGTTGAGTTCGTGTGCCAAAGTCCGAAAGCTTTGCCGATCAAGGGATGCAAACGGGTTTTCACATGCTGCCTTCGACGAGGCATCGGCCGTTTGATCGACGACCGATTTGCTCATCCGCGCATGAATCGCGTTTTGGTATTTGCTCAACGCTCGCGAGACCACGGGGCTCACTCGTTCCACGTCAAAAGTTACGTCGGTCTTTCGATCGAAGTCGATGACCAACTCGATGGCAAAGTCCGTCAATTCCGTTGCATACTCCGGATAACGACGAACGAATTCTTCTAGCTGTGCGGCGCTCGGACGATCTGTTGCGAGTGAGAATTCGTAAAGTACTTCTTGAAGCGCCACAGGACTTCGCTTCGTTTGGAAGCTCATATTTGCTCCTTCATCGCTTTCGCCAAGGTTTGTTTCGCCTTTCTAAGCCAGTTACGGACAGTTCGACCTTCGACATTGCAAATCTTCGCCACGGTGAGCTCTGTTCCGTCGATGGACTCGATCTCATGGCCCATTATGTAATGCAGCACAAAAGCTTTGCGCTCGTTGTCCAAAAGACTTTCTAGTAGTAGGTCGTCAACGTCGAAATCCTGAGTATCCGTCGGCACGACGCCGGGGCCTTCACCGTCACTGAAAAGTTCCTGCCCGTCCTCGTCGTAGTTCGGCGATCGTACTTGCAATGCTCGGAAGCGTTTGCTTTGTTCGTGTTCTCTTCTGACCATGTCAATCCGAAGTGTTCGAAACGCAGAGTTGAAAGCGCATTCGTAAAAGTCGAGCTCTTGTCGAGCTTCTTCGGTGTCGTCATAGGCAAGCATCACGGCAAATTCGCCGAGAATGTCCTCACGAAGTTGCGTGGCATTGGGGATCGTAGTGGCGTCGATCTTTGAATTGAGAATTGCCTCACACCGGATAAGGAGTACCGGGATAAGCAAGTTCCCTTTTTCCAGATCGCCGTTCGTTTGCGATTCACGGATAAGGTGCACGAGACATTCGGACGTGAGGTAGTCTGGAGAATATCTATCTTTGACCGCCAAGCGCCGTTTCAGCGTTGGCAAATCGTCACCTAGCGCGCCATCGATATTGGTCTCCACCGAGCCGGGGCGGGTGTAGACGTGGCCCTTCTTAGAGACCTTTCTGAGTGGTCTTGCCATCGACTACCTCGCTGTTACCGGTTCGATACTGGGCCCATCATGGGCCGTTCATCACCGTAATCGCCGCCGACGGGCCAAGCCGGAAAAGGAGTCCGAAAAAACTTCCAGAATCCTTCGAGTCGCAGGAAGTTCCGGCATTTCAGCCCCACTCGACTCGCGTCCGAGTTTGTGCATATCGTACCAAATCCCCCATCTTATCGAAGATCCATGCCGAAGCATCGTCGTGCTCAGTTAGATGACCGCGGGCAATAACTCCCCCCATTCTTCTGCTGAAAGCGATTCCGGTTGGCGGTCGGCGAAAGGAAATCGCCAGCCTCAGGCGCGCGTCATCAACACGCTGAACGCACGTACTCTTGTTGCCCGCTCCTCATCATCGCAGTCATCGCGTGCAACTGTCCGACCGGTCAAGCGGCTCTTCCGCACGACGCCTGTCGTGCGATCGTCACACGCCAGCTCATCAATGGACACGGTCGACTACGCGCAGCGCACAAAACTCGAAGGCTTGCGGAGCAATCTGGAAGACGTGCTGAAGCTGATGCAGAAAAGCGCAAACAATGAAGGATACAAAGATATCTTCGGGCGCAAGGATGAGGATATCATCCGACTCCAAGAAATCCCTGACGAATACGCGCGTATCGTGCAGACGATGAGCGTTTATGCGGAACGGGCGGCCTCCAAGGAGCCTCTTCCGGGCTATGTAAAATCCGACATTCAACAGCAGCTCGCACATGCCAATACACTCGTAGCGGAATATCACGATACTCTCACGCGGTTCCAGTGTGCATTGCAGAAGAACTGTTGAGCGACGTATGATGTCATTACGATTCGGGAATGCTTTTGCAGCGGCGCACCGCCGATACCGAGTCGCATAGTCAAAAGCCCCTATAGCTACGAATGCAGCTCGGTTTCCTCGCCCCGACA
>CAZYKJ010000115.1:0-2085 GCA_964648065.1 uncultured Gammaproteobacteria bacterium | reverse complement strand
ATCCCATTTTCAATGATGCCGTCTTCAGTTTCTCGGAGTGGCTGGCGGGCGAAGGGAAGCGCGCTATTCAGTGCGACACCGGGTTGCGGATTGAAGTGATTCATCCGGTGCTGACCACATCGTTGCCGATGAAGTTCACAAAGCTCGCGGCGCGGCTGCACCACTGGTGCAAACTGAAGAACAACGCCTTCCGCGGGCAGGCAGGCCTTCAGTTTTCGATCAATTCAACCAATGCACAGCAACGCCATCAGATGTTTGGCGGACAGTCGCTGACTTTGGATTCGTTCGCGGCGATCGCTAACGAACTTCCTGAACCGCTGAGTCGAAAATACTGCCTGAATTTCGCATTCTCCACCGACTACGAGATTGATGCGTCACTGCTGCGCGAGTTGTTCGATCCGGCACGGTTCATGTGCAAGATCACCCCAATCCACAACAACAATGCCTGCCGCGAAAATGGCATCCGCACGGTCGGCGGGTATGACAGTTACGCGCCATACGCGAACGCAGAAAAAGACCTCATTAAGGCTGGGTTTGATGTGCTCGTGTTTGTGCCGTCTATCGATGAGGAGGATGGGTTAGTAACGTGCGGAAACGCTATTCTGGGCGGCAGCCGGTTGAGGTACGAGGAAGGCCTGATCAAGATCGAAGGACTGCATCCTTGGCACGAGCATAACGCGCACTAAGCGGCAGCGCGATTTCCAGAGAAAGGCAACAAAAATGACTGACGTCTTGTTGGTAGTCGCTGGCTTTGTGGTTGTGCTCGCCGTCCTCGCGCAACTGCTGCGCGGTGGGCTGCTGAGCGGGATCGCATCGATCTTGTACCACGTCGCGTTGCGGATCGACGCGGCAGACAAGGTGCTCTCGGACCTCGGCCGCCCGTTCCTGCGCGAGGTGTGGCGCGGCGTGCGGGAGATGGTGGGGCATTACCGGGGCCACGTGCGGCAGTATTCGGCGGAGTTGGCGGAAGCGAGGAAGTCATGAACACCCACGACGCAATACAGTCAGCGATGAGCAAGGTGGTGGTGGCATTGGAAAACGCGGGTGTCGAGCCTTGCGACGCACTGCGAATAGCCAATGAGGCGATGCAGTCCTGTTGGCAGGTATGGAACCAGCAGGAGTCGATCATCATTGGCCTGCGCGCGAGGTTGGCGGAAGCGAGGGAGCGATGAAAAACAAGCAAGAAGAAGCGGCGGTGACGCAAGTCTGGAGTTGTGGGGGCGGTACGCAGAGCGGCGCAATAGCGACCCTGATCCGCCTAAGTAAACTGCCCAGGCCAGATTTCGCGTTCATGACGGACACCGGACGGGAGAAATCGAGCACTTGGCCGTTCGTCGATGGGTTTATCCGGCAGGCACTGGCGTCAGTGGGGTTGGAGTTGACGATCGTGAAGGCGGCGGACTTCACAAACCACATCGACGTGATCTACACGAACGAGGACGGCAAGCGGACCATCCTACTACCGGGCTTCACTACGTTGGGCGGCGGGAAAGGAAAGCTGTCTGCGTTCTGTAGCGGCAAGTGGAAGCGGGACGTTGCCGAGCGGTGGATGCGGTCCATCGGCATCCAGAAGGCACGGAACTGGATCGGCATCTCGCGGGACGAGCCGCGGCGGATCCGGGCGCAACGCCAGGCATGGTTGGAGCTTTGGTACCCGCTGATTTTTGCTGTGCCGATGACGCGCCAGCAGTGCGTGGAGTTGATCCGCTCGCAGGGGTGGACAGGCGAGATACCGCACTCGGCGTGTTGGATGTGTCCGAACCAGAACGATGCCGAGTGGCTGGACATGAAGCTGCATCAGCCGCAGGACTTCGCAGCGGCGTGCGCCCTCGAAGCTGAGGTGCGGCTGGAAGATCCCCACTTCCACCTACACGAGAGCCAGATACCCCTGGCCGAGGTGGATTTCGCGGCGCAGACTACGATGTTCCCTGATCGAGGCTGCACTACGGGGTGTTTTACATAACCCAATGAGGTCCAGTCACAAATTGGCGGAAGCGAGGGAGCGATGAAGAGAACCAAGATCACGGAAATCCGACTGGCCAAAGGGACTTGGCCGCGCCTGCGCTGGCTCAAGTTGAAGCACCC
>CAZYKJ010000114.1:475-2093 GCA_964648065.1 uncultured Gammaproteobacteria bacterium | reverse complement strand
AGTCGCAAAGACAAAACCAAATAAACGCTCGAACCGACGAGAACGATACCCGTAAGCAGTCCGAGCGCGGCTCCCAAAAATTTGTCGACGGCCGAAATAATCGGCAGCGACGTAACAATTTTCAAAATTTTATCAGCAAGTGTAAACAGCCAGCCAACGAGTTGAACAACAATCACGAAAACAAGAACGAAACCAATAAACTGCGCGAGGCCCAATCGCCCCGGCATAAACAAAACCAAAATCTGTCCGAGGCCGGGCGAGAGAAATCGCGCGGCAACGAAAGCGATAATCGCTCCAATCAATTCTCCCAATGCCTCGACAAAGCCGCCTTTCCATCCTCGTCCAACAAAGGAGAGGATAATCAGGAGGAGGACAATGTCGACCAAGATCATGACTTTATAGTAGCACTTTCGAGCCTCGGAAACAGAATGTCGCCTTTCAAGACCGAAGTCCCCGTCTCCAACCCTCCCCAAACGCGATCCTTCTCAAAAGACACGGACGAAGCCTCAACCGACAAATTCCCAAGCAGCTTCTCCGCACTCGCCGGCACAATCGGCAGCAAAGCCATACCGATATGTCGAAGCGCTTCCGACAATTGATACATAAGCGGACTCACATCAATTCCTTCTTTCGCTTTCTTGAATGGCGCCTGCACATCAATTTCTTTATTGCATGCTCCGACAAGTTCATCGATCGCTCTCACAGCCTCGTCAAAGTGATAGCGCTTGATCGCATCGTCATACCGCTCCCAAAATTTCTGCGTCTCAAAAATATCCGGAACAGTCGCCGGCGCTTTTGCCTCGCAATATTTTCCAACCATGGTTCCAACGCGCGACGCCAAGTTGCCGACACCATTCACAAGTTTGGATCCGTAATGCTCTTCAAAAAGCTGACGTGAAAAATCTCCGTCTGAATACGCCGGCAAAGCTCCAAGCAAATAATGGCGCAACGGATCAACGCCATAGGTCGAAACCAACTCCTTCGGATTCACGACATTACCAAGCGACTTGGACATCTTTTGTCCCTCCGCCGTGATAAATCCATGAATGAACACTTGCTTCGACAAAGGCAAACCCGCCGACAACAACATCCCCTGCCACATCGCGGACTGCTGTCGCAAATTATCTTTCCCCGCAACCTGAACACCCGGCCAAGCCGCATTAAATCCCGCTTCATCCTCGGGCCAGCCCAACGTCGAAATATAATTCACGAGCGCATCAAACCACACATACATCACCTGTTCCTCATCACCCGGCACCGGCACGCCCCAAGGCAATTTCGACTTCAAACGTGAGATACTAAAATCCTGCAATCCGCCTTTCACAAAGCTGCGAATCTCATTCAAGCGTGATTCCGGCATCACAAAATCCGGATGCGATTCATAATGCGCGAGCAATGCCTCGCCATAGTTGGACCAACGGAAAAAATAATTTTCTTCGTCGATAATCTCAATTTCCATCTTCGGATGAATCGGACATTTGCCATCAACCAACTCCGAATCCGTTTTTTCCAACTCACATCCGACGCAGTATTTAATCTTGTACGCCTTCTTATAAATATCTCCTTTCGCATCACAACGCTTCCAAAATTCCTGCGCCGCCGCAATATGATGCGCATC
>CAZYKJ010000114.1:0-465 GCA_964648065.1 uncultured Gammaproteobacteria bacterium | reverse complement strand
ACGGATAAAATTCGTATACGACAAATTCAGCAGCTCCTTCAAATCATGAAACTTCGCCGCATATCCATCGCAATACGTTTTCGGATCCAATCCCGCTTCCTGCGCTTGCTTCCAAATTTTTAAACCATGTTCATCCGTTCCCGTATTAAAAACAACTTCCTGTCCCATGAGCCGCGCATAACGCGCCAACATATCCGCCTGCACAATCTCAAGCGCAAAACCGATATGCGGTTCCGCGTTCACATAAGGAAGCGTTGTAGTGATGTAGTACTTCATGGTCCGATAATCAAAATGAATTCTCCTTTGGAGCTTGTAGCTTGAATCTGTTTCGTTACCTCGTCAACCGTCCCGCGATACAGCGTCTCATGCATCTTGGTCAATTCGCGACCGACAAAAATCTTGCGCTTCGGGTCCAAGGCTTTCGCGAGTTCAGCGAAACATTTTTCGATGCGATGTGTGGACTCG
>CAZYKJ010000113.1:1777-2227 GCA_964648065.1 uncultured Gammaproteobacteria bacterium | reverse complement strand
GTGCAATCGCTCATCCTTCTCGGAGAAGATCGCGAACGCATCAATTCTTCCGGCAACGCCTTTCACTTCCTCGGTTTCGGTTACTCGAATGATTATCGAGCTTCCATCACCGCCGCCAAAGCAGGGGAGATTGGCTACGCCTCCGGCGCCGCCGTCCTCGTCCGCGTCTCAGCTTTCCACGGCCGCCCTCTCTTCGACGAAAAACTTTTCATGTACCACGAAGACACGGATCTTTCGTTGGATCTTCGTTCACGCGGTTACAAAATCGTTGTCGAACCGCGCTCCATTGTCTGGCATTACTACGAATTCGCGAAAAACAAAATCAACTACTACTGGATGGAACGCAATCGCTGGGTTCTCGTCTTGTCGTATTACAAACTGTGGACGTTGATCCTGATCGCTCCAATCGCTTTCGTGATGGATCTCGCCTTGTCTATTTTCGCCATCAAA
>CAZYKJ010000113.1:362-1767 GCA_964648065.1 uncultured Gammaproteobacteria bacterium | reverse complement strand
GCTCGTCGGTTCGCTATCCGAAAATCCCGCATCACCGGCGACCGTGAATTGCTCCGTCTCGCCGTCGCCGACATTCGTTTCCAAGAAGAAAGCGTCAGCAATCCAGTTTTGAAATATATCGGTAATCCGGTGATGAAAATATATTGGTCGATTGCAAAACGACTGATCATTTAGCAAGAGAAACGCCCCGGTCCGCTTAGGCGGATCGGGGCGTGTCGTTCAGTTGACCGCGTTCTGCTTGCGCGGCTTGGGCTCGGGCGCAGGCTTCGCTTCCGTGCGCTCCGGCTCCTTGTAGCGATAGTATCCCTCGACGCCGTAGATCGTCGCGAGCATCATCACGGTCTTCAGATGCACCGGCAGCCAGTCGCGGAAGCCGAGCGCTCCGTCGAGAGCGATTCGTAGCATGCCTTCTACGAGCAGAGGTTTCGGATGTTCGTGGGAGAACTCCGCGGCGATGATCGGTAAGACATGGGAGGGCCCGCTGTTCTCGTCTTCGCAAACATGGATCAGCTTCTCCATGTCTTCGCACTTCACGATGCACCTGCGGCTATTCTCGAATCCCATATCCGTCGTTCCGACGCTGACCTCGATGCTGACTTCGCCGAGGCTCACTTGGATCTTGATCTCGCTGAAAACTTCATCGTCTTCGTCCTCCAGTCGGCACAGGAGCGTGCAGACTGCGAACTGCGAAACATTACTGATCGCGAGAGCCGAATTGTCATCGTTACTCATGGACTTCCTTTCCAAAGGGCTCGCTTATCTAAGCCAAAAAGCCGCGAAGAGTCAATCCCTTGCCAAGCTTGGCGGTTTCTGCTAATCTACGGCCAATCAATATGAAGGCCGAAATCCACCCAACATACTATCCCGACGCCAAGATCACGTGCTCCTGCGGCAATGTGGTCGTTGTCGGCTCCACCGTCCCCGCCATCAGCGTGGAACTTTGTAATGCTTGCCATCCGTTCTACACGGGTAAGCAGAACATGATCGACACGGCTGGCCGTATCGACAAGTTTTCCCGTTTGGCCAAAGCCAAGGAGGAACGCGCTGGCGTTGGTTCCAAAAAGACCAAGACCATCAAGCGTGCTGCACAGAAAGCGGAAAAGAAAGCTTCCCGTAAGTCCGAGAACGCTTAGATTTGATACGATAGAAGCCGGCTGATTGAGGCCGGCTTTTAATATGTCCCAACTTCTGGAAAAGGCTAAACAAGCCATTGAAGAACTCGCCAAAGCCGAGGCAGCCGTGTCTGCACCGGAAGTTCTTGCTGATCCCAAAAAGATGAAAGTCGCCGCCATCGCTTTCACGCATGCGCGTGATAAAGCCGATGTCGCCCGAGAATTTATCGATCTCGACCAAGCCGTTCGCGATGCAAAAGAAGCTATCTCTTCTGATGATGCCGAATTGAAAG
>CAZYKJ010000113.1:0-352 GCA_964648065.1 uncultured Gammaproteobacteria bacterium | reverse complement strand
AAGAGATGGGCACGTCCGAATTGGCTCGCCTCGAGCCCGAGCTCGCGGCCGCAACCGAGCGCTTCGAAATCATGCTTGTTCCGCCTGATCCGCATGATGCAAGCGACGTTATTATCGAGTTGCGTGCAGGAGCCGGTGGCGATGAGGCCTCGCTTTTCGCCGGCGATCTTCTGCGCATGTACTTCCGCTACGCCGAACGCAAAGGCTGGAAAACAAATCTTGTGTCCGAGTCCACCAATGAAAGCGGGGGATACAAGGAAGCCGTCATTTCGATTTCCGGAAACGGCGTTTACGGCAATTTGAAATTCGAATCCGGCGTACATCGCGTACAGCGCGTTCCGGTGACAGAGAA
>CAZYKJ010000112.1:0-2253 GCA_964648065.1 uncultured Gammaproteobacteria bacterium | reverse complement strand
CTGCAGAATGTTGACTCGGGGATGGAAGTTCGCGAGCCGTATCAACTCCCAAACCTCGATCGCTAGTTTGTCGCAAACGATGGACAACTCGTTGGCGAACGCGATGTTGACGTCTCGAAACGCGTTCTCCGTCAGTTTGCACATCTCCGCCGTGCGGGCGCTGGTGATATGAAGGGCACCGCGGCAAAAAATGCCGTAGAGTTCTTCGGCTCGGGCCGAACAGGCCCTCGTCATGCCGCCGATCACCCGGCTGTTCTCGACGAGTTCCGTGAGCACCCGTCCAGGAAGGACCCTCTCCGGACAGTAGGCGACGTGCACATCGCACTCGTCAAATTCGCCGATCGGAAAGCGAAGATCGGGCCTCAGCGCGGCTAAAGCCTTTACGAGAGCGTCCGTCGTGCCGGGAGGAGAAGTTGATTCAAGAACGATGAGGCTACCCTCGCGGAGCACCGGGGCAATCGATCGTCCGGCGGCTTCGACGTAGGACAGATCGGCTTTTCCGTCGTGGAAGGGGGTCGGCACGGCGATCATGAACGCATCAGCGACTTCCGGCATGGTCGCGGCTCGGAGCATCTTCTGCTGCACGGCATGAGCAGTTAAAGCCTCCAGATCCGGTTCAACGATATGGATCTCGCCACGGTTGATCTTGGCGACGACCTCCTCCTTGACGTCGACACCGATAACCTCGACGCCGCGGGAGGCGATCACCGACGCCGTCGGCAATCCGATATAACCCAAACCCAGGACACAGACCCGCCGGATGGTACCAATTGTCATAGTTCTCCCTCGAGCACCGCGCGAATACGCTTTGCCGCCAAGCCGTCGCCATAGGGATTGCTTGCTCGGGCCATCGACGTGTAGTGCCTCTCGTCCGTCAGAAGGCGGGTCGCCTCACGTACAATTCCCTCACGCGAAGTTCCCACCAGGATGACCGTCCCGGCTTTTACGGCTTCCGGCCTCTCGGTGGTCTCGCGCACGTCGAGAACAGGCTTGCCCAGCGATGGGGCCTCTTCCTGGACCCCGCCCGAATCCGTGAGGATCATGTACGATCGCTGCATCAGGAAAACGAACGGCTCATAATCCAGAGGATCAATCAAATGTATGGAGGGAACGTCCTTAAGGATGCGTTCAACCGGCCCGCGCACGCTAGGATTGGGGTGCACCGGATAGACGATCTGCACGTCGTGGCGCTGAGAAATGTCAAGAAGCGCGCGGCATATATTTTCGAAGCCATCGCCGAAGTTCTCACGGCGGTGGCCGGTCACCAGGATCATTCGACTCGAGCGGTCCAGAAACTTGAAGCGCCGGTCGAGTTCGGCATGGCGTTCCGGGGTATCGCCGATGCGTCTTACCGTCTCAAACAGCGCATCGATAACAGTATTTCCGGTAACGTGGATGGCCTCGTTTGCAATCCCTTCATCGAGCAGATTCTGTCGCGATTTTTCGGTCGGCGCGAAGTGGAAATGCGTTGCCAGGGTAGCTACGCGCCGATTCATTTCCTCGGGAAATGGCGCCGAAAAAGAGCCCGACCGCAACCCCGCCTCCACATGTCCGACGGGAACTCTTCGATAAAAGCCGGCAAGCGCCGAGGCCATGGTCGTCGTGGTGTCGCCATGCACCAGGACGAGGTCCGGCCGTTCCATGTCGATTACCTTGCCTATGCCGGTGAGAACTCGCGCCGTAACCTGATCGAGCGTCTGGTTTGGCTGCATAATATCCAGATCATGATGCGGAACGATGTCGAAAAGCTGGAGAACCTGATCCAGCATCTGCCTGTGCTGCGCAGTGACACAAATCCGGACGTCGAGACGACCGCTCTTGGCGAGCTCTGCCACGACGGGCGCCATCTTGATAGCTTCGGGGCGCGTCCCGAAAATTGTCAAAATCTTTTTCATCAGTTCCATATCTTGGTCAAATCAAGTCTCTGCGTACACCTGGTGCACGTCGGAGCTGACAAGGAAACGACGGTCTTGTCGAACGGCGCGAGGCGGCTGACCATCGAGCGCCTTCCGCCTCCGTTGTCGGTCGATGGCAGCTAGCGTTTAACAGGGAAACAAACAATGTCCAGACCCAATCAGGCAGCTTGTTGATAGACGCTCGATCGATTTGCGTATCGCGGATCTACCTAGAGTCGTGGAACTACCGTTTGGTCAATTCTCCGATGAGAAGAACTCTGAAGTTTTTCAGCAGCGAACCCATGTTTACCAGCCGCTCATAGGCGATGCCGGCAAGGTATGTGACGGGATTTATGCG
>CAZYKJ010000111.1:0-2285 GCA_964648065.1 uncultured Gammaproteobacteria bacterium | reverse complement strand
CCCGATCAGCATGAACCACGCAAGTATCTTCAGCATGTCAGCCCTTTCTTTTGGGAAAAATCACCCGTCGTCGCGGACGGCCTTCTTCGCGTCATCTACGTTGACCGCCGCATAGCGTGACACCATAGCCAGGGACTTGTGCCCCAGCATAGCCCGGGCAGCCGCCACCCCGTGCGTCCTCAATGTATCTGTCGATCGGGCATGCCGGATCTGGTGAGGGTGCCATCGCGGGATCCCCTGCTTCGCACACACCCTCGCGATCGCCCGCCCATAACTGGCCGACGTATAGCCGACGAACAATAATCCGTCGGCACTCGGTTCGCGCCGGGCGATGATCTCCATCGCACGCGGCCCCAGGGCGACTTCCCGCACGTGCCCACGCCACGTATTCTTGTGCTTTCGAGGTCGATAGACGCCGTCCTGGATCTGGTCCAGCGTCAGGCTCAGCACCTCGCCCGATCGCATCCCGGTCAGCCGCTGCATCATCACGACGTCCTGCAGGGTCGGCGAAAGGAACGGCAGCGTCCGCTCCACGACCGACCACTCGACCGGCTTGACGGTCTTCGGGTCCCGGGCCTTCGACCGCTGCGGCTTCAACTTCGGCACCGTCTTCAGGGTGTGCCAGACCTCCGCCGGGATCTGCTCCGTCATCGCGGCCCAGCGGAACAGGTTCAGCACGTACCCGTGGTACTTGTTGATCGTCGAGACGCAGAGCTTTTCCGCCCACTCGTCGCGGAGCTGGATCAGCTTCGCCGTGCCGAAGGACTGCGCCTCGACATCGCCGAACTTTTCCTCGAGGTAATCGACCGCCCGCTTGATCGCGGCAGGCTCCCCCGAGTCACTTCGATACGTCGCCTCGATGTAGGCCAGGTATCGCCGGACCAGCTCGCCGATCTTGAGCACCGTTCGGCCCGGCTCTGGCTCGCCCGTCGCGGCGATGTTGGCGAGCACCCGGGCATAGTTCGCCAGGCTCTCCGGCGAGTCATGGCGGCCGAGATAGATGGTACGACCACCATAAATGATCCGGTCTTGCCCGGAAGGCTTGTGAAGCAAACGACTTGGGAGCGAATGACGCTTACGCCCCATGAGACCGAACATCATCATAATCTGGTAGCTTACCATTTTTCGCACTGGTCAGAAGTGAACATTCGACAAGGCCGTCCGACTCATTATGCGCTATGTTCTGAGTGAGTTTTCCGATTACGCCCGGAGAGATTCGAACTCTCGACACACGGATTAGAAAGCAATTTCTAGCCATCGGTCGCAGGATTCCTTATGCTGATATCAGTCCATTTGCTCAGCGGTTGTCGGGGTGGCGACTCGGTCGCATTTCGATTGCCTGCTGTCCAGGTCAATCCTCGAATCGGAATCCGATTCGCTTCTTCGGGGTCGGGGTCAGCTCTGCTGGCTCCGATTCTTTTTCGATCTCAGGAAAGCCCTGCCAAAACGAAGCCACCTGGATGGCCATGCGTTCCTGAAACTCGCGGGTCGTTCGCAACGTTTCCTCGAATTTGTCTCGGAGACCTTGCATCGCTTCCGCTGCTTCGGCGATTCCTCCTCTGATCATCTTTCTTTCCTGACTACGAGCCTCTTCCTTATTTCCTCGCGAACCCCTCAAAGCGAGAGGCCGCGTCGTCCGTGAATCTGCACATCACGACGGCTCAAGTTCCGGAAGGAACCGGTCGTACAGTGCGTCTCTTTCTGCCGTCGGCATCGACATGAAGGCCTTGATGGCCGTCATGACAATCGCCGCCTGCTTCGGCTTTCGATTTCCGAACATCCTGTCGCTGACCCTAAGTCTTCCGATCTCGATATCAATCTCGGAGAGCACCGTCGGAGCAACGCGGATTTCCAGTCGGGCAGAAAGGGTGGCTTGCTTGGACATAGGCACCCCTTTCGTCTAAGCCATGTAGATTATCCGGCGAATCCGAAGAAACGTCAAATCGGATTATGCGTCAAATTTTCTTGAAAAGAGAATTGACGGCAGTTCGTACAGTTCGTATATTCCGAATGTCGTCAATTCGTCTTAGGAGGCATTCATGGTAAAGGACCGGGTCGACCGGCTCGAAACGAGGGTCCGGAAGGATCTCAAGAAAGCTCTTCGCGTCTACTGCGCGAAGAACGACCTAACGCTTCGCGATGGAGTTGAACTTGCGATCGAGCTACTGACGTCGACCCGCAAGCCTCAACCAAGTACCGATGTCCAAACGAACGGAGAGGTGCAGTGAATCAGATTCAGAAGTTCGTCTTTCCCCTGACCAACCAAGAAACACGGATCGTCGATC
>CAZYKJ010000110.1:875-2372 GCA_964648065.1 uncultured Gammaproteobacteria bacterium | reverse complement strand
CAGACTACGACTGTACCTTCAACCAAAGCCCTGAAAGGAGGGCGAATGACTCGACTCATCCTGATCGCTCCGTTCGTTCTCAGTGGTTGCTTGCTGGATCGTTCGGCCCTCGGCTGCGATCCGAGTGATCTCGCTCCCGCGTGCCATCCCGACGCCTTCGTCGATGGCGACGCACACGTGACTCCTGGTGACAGTGGTCCCGACGCCTTCGTCGATGGTGACGCCGGCCCCATGCCAGACGCCTTCATCGCCGATGGAGGGCTGGATAGCGGCAGCGATGCCGGCTTCGATGCCGGTACCGATGTCGGCGTGGACGCCTTCGTGTCGCCGGACGCGTACGTCGTTCCTGATGCCGGGATGCGTCGCTGCGAGAGTACGACATCCGGCGTCTGCATCCGCTTCCATAACCTGAGCGGCGACATGCCGATCATGGGATGGAATGCGCAGTTCATCTGGACGCGCGTCGGCGGATCCCTGCTGACCATGCCGTCCGACGGTTCCTACCCCGCGTCTTGCGCGAGTTTCCGAACCATCGACGCAGATACCACCGAGTGTGAGATCACGGTTCCGGACCCGGGCACGCCCGTTCTCTCCGGCTACCAGATCTTCGCATTTCCAGTGTACGCTGCATCAGTTCCGGCTTGCTCGAACACCAGCTCCCCGGCATGTCCAAACTTCTACATGGGTTACTCCATGTGGCACGACGGCGTTTCATTCAGTACGAATCCAGTGGATGGGAGCGTTAGTATCGCTAGTCGGCCCTACGCCACCGGCTCGCTCCGCATGATCGAGATCACACTCTTCTAGAGGCCTCAAGCTTCGACGCCCGTTCCAGTTCACTCTGGGACGGGCGTCTTCTTTATATACACGAAGACCCCGTACCAGTTTCGGTCGGGGTCTCGTAGTCAGATCTTCTTGCGGCCGGGAATTCCGAGGCGAACGGTGGGCGGACCGTCTTCCATGCCGACGGCTGCAGAGCTGTCGGGGAGCAGGTCGTCCATTCGCTCGGCGGACTTGATGGCGCTGACGCCGGAACGGCGTGCACTTGGAGTTGGCGACTCGAGGATGCGCAAGTCGTTCACGCCGGAATCAGACGCGATAGATCGTGCGGAATCGATGAGGAAGTGTCGCAGCTCTCCATCGGTGGATGGTGAGGTCAGGATCTGGTGCACGAGTCCGATGTTCGTATCGGGCAAGACGGTGATCGTCATGCTCAAGAACCCGACAATCGGCCCCTTGCCCAAGGGGTGGCGATAGGTGTCGCGCGCGATGAGCATGATCGTCCCGGCTTGCTCTGCTGCTTCCAGATCGTTGAGTCGGAGCTCCTTGCCCTGGAACAGCTTGCCCAGATCGGCGACATCCTGCTCGCTCAGGTTTACCGGGTTGAACCAGAATGGGTTCTGTTCCCGGTCGTGTTTTGATGCCCAACGCTTGAGTCGAATGACTTCACGCCTGATCATATTTCCTCCAAAGGTGCGACGGCAGTTTATGCAGAAA
>CAZYKJ010000110.1:0-811 GCA_964648065.1 uncultured Gammaproteobacteria bacterium | reverse complement strand
TCCAGCCCCTTTTTCGCCTCGGCGAATCCGGAATCCCAGGACGCGCGTAAAAAGGAGCTAAGATTATGGGTAAAACCCCTCAATTGGCCGACATGCTGCAAGCCGGCATGCACTTTGGCCACCAGACGTCCAAATGGCACCCGAAGATGCGTAAGTACATTTTCGGTAGCCGCCAGGGCATCCACATTATTAACCTCGAAGAAACGCAGAAGGCCATGGAAGAGGCGTTCTCGTTTGCACGCAAAACCGCAGGTCGCGGCGGCGTGATCTTGTTCGTCGGCACCAAAAAGCAGGCCGCTCCTCTCGTCGAGGCCGCTGCCAAAGCTTGTGGCATGCCGTACGTGAACGAGCGTTGGCTCGGCGGTACGCTCACCAACTACCCGAGCATCTCCGCGCAGATTCGCAAGTACAAGGACTGGAAGCGCAAGCAGGAAAAAGGCGAACTCGGTAAGTACACCAAATTCGAACAGCTCAAGATCGCCGAACTCATCCAGATTTTGGAAAAGAAAATCGGTGGTATCCAGGAACTCAATCGCGTTCCGGACGCGCTCTTCATCTTTGACGTCAAAAAGGACAAGACTGCACTCGACGAAGCAATGAAGCGCGGTGTCAAAGTGATCGCCGTTGCCGACTCCAACGTCGACCCGTCCGATATCGATTTCCCGATTCCGGCCAACGACGACGCCTCGAAGTCGATTCAGCTGATTGTAAGCGTAATCGGTAAGGCTATCGAAGATGGTCTGTCGGAGCGTAAAGTCGACAAAGAAGACGCCGACAAGAAGCAAGCCGAAGAAGAAGGCATTCAGGAGAA
>CAZYKJ010000109.1:0-2378 GCA_964648065.1 uncultured Gammaproteobacteria bacterium | reverse complement strand
ACGTGCTTCGACACAGCTACGCTTCCGAGCTCACATCGCGCGGGGTTCCGCTCGCGGTGACGCGCGAGCTCCTCGGGCATCAGACCATCGAAATGACCCTTCGCTACGCCCACCTGGCGCCTGGGGTAGGTCACGAAGCCGTCCGTGTGCTGAGCCTACCCGGCTACGAAAGCGGGCACTCCGTGGGCACTCCGGCCACTTCACAGGCTGTTCATCTTCTCTCGAACGCGGTGGACTTCCCTTCCTTCTCTGCTCAACAGAAGCAAAACCGCGCCCTTGCGGACGCGGACTCATGATGGCGGAGAGGGAGGGATTCGAACCCTCGATAGCCGTGAAGCTATACCGGATTTCGAGTCCGGCGCGTTCGACCACTCTGCCACCTCTCCAACGCGCGAAAATCCTACGTTTTTTTCGCCTCACGGTCAAGCGATATCGTCGTCAGAAACACGATCACCCAAAACGCGATAGCCAGGTCATTCTTAAAATACGGAACATCCACTAATCCGTGAACCAGTATCGCAATCAACGGCGCCATCGCATACCACGACACTCTCCGTCGAAAAGCCGTAATAACAATCCATCCATAAGCGATCAACCCAACCAATCCCGTCTCACTCCAAAAATTCAGAATGATGTTATGCGGATATTGGAAGATCTCGATGAACGTCTTTTCATGATACGGCTTGAACACGATCGGATACCCCGCCATACCCGCCCCCGTAATCGGGTGGTCTGCAAGCATGTGCCGCGTCTCATCCCAAGTCCACACACGAACACGTCCAGACCAGCCCTGGAAGGTCACCTGCTCGATAAATTTGGTCCGTAGCGACGGAATACCGAGGATCACGACCATTCCGAGCACCGCAAGCGCTATCGTCGGCTTGCGCAATGTAGCCTGTCCCATCAAAACCACGAAAATGCCGACGGCATAGGCAATCAATCCGCCATCACTCTGCGCAAGAACAATCGAAATCAACGCACTGACAGCCGCAATCAAGTACATCCACTCCTTCTTCTCCTTCAACCATTGTCCAAACAGATACACACCAAACGGAACGACAAACAACGCGAGCGCATTCGGATACGGAAACGGCCCTGTCGAGCGCGCACCCTCGACATCAAACGGACTCGGAATCGCGAGCCATCCAAAATGCTGTGCAATCGCCCAAATCGTCATCGCAACAACCATAAGCGCCATTCCTCTCTCCAAGAACTTTCTCTGTTCCGGTTTCGAAATCAAAAGCGGCAAAGAGAAAAACACAGCAATCGGTTCTAGGACATACGCGCGCCACAATCCCAATCCCGCCACCTGTACCGGCGACCAAAACACTGCCGCCAAACTCGCAATCAAGAACAAACCAACCGGCAAGGCCCAAGGTCGAAAGTTTTTCCAAGCCTCCTTCACTCCAGGAACTCCCCAACCCATCAATGTCAGTCCCAACATCACGAGCACATGCACTTCAAGGAGCGTCATCGGCAGCGGCCCAATCGAAAATCGCAGCAGATAAAACGGCAATACCACCGGCAAACTCGCCGCCATCCAACTTGCCGCCCGCTTGTAGGTATCGCTGTAGCCCTTCATAATCCCCCAAAGACTACCCCATATGATTACCAAAGAACAATTGCGCGCCATGTGCTTTACGCCGGAAGGAGCCGTGCGCCCAAAGGCCGAGGTACGAGCCGAAATGATCAACAAACTCATACTCGACGAGATGATGGACATCGACGAAGCCGAAGATTTGATTGATAAGTCTCTCCGGGAATTCAATCTGTGGGGCGAGCCGAGTTTGGAAGATTTGCTCAAAGACGATCCGATCGACGAAGTAACTCCATAACAAAAAGAACGCCCGAATGGGCGTTCTTCGTTTCACCGGCAAGCATGGTACCGGCGAACAAGTTGCTCGAGAGGTTTCAGCCCCTCGCTCTCGCGACAAACGATTGATAACGTTTCTCGCGAGAGCCAAAGGCCAATCAATTTCAAAAATTCTTACCATACCGCGCCACTTCGTCAAATCCTCTCAGTGGATAACTGTTCGGAAAACAACCGCTTCTTCATCCGCATAAACCTGCTCAAACCCCTTGTCCTGCTGCAAAATCCCTTCCAATTGCTGGCCATTTTTGCGCTCCACCAAAACCACATTTGCTCCGAACGTTTCATGGATCACTTCAAAAGCCGTCGACGTATTCTTCCCAAGGGTGAGTTCCGTATACGCATCCGATAATTCCGGATTTCCCTGCAACAAAAACCCCGGATCCAATCCCGCGACATAATGGATTTGATCATCCTGAACCCACAACATCGGAAACTGCGCCCAATCCGAATGGAACAATCGCTCTCCTGGTCTCATCTCGTCGCGCACAACTTGCATGGACTTTTC
>CAZYKJ010000108.1:1346-2389 GCA_964648065.1 uncultured Gammaproteobacteria bacterium | reverse complement strand
ATCGCCGCTGTCGCAGGTCTTATCGGAACCGTTTACGCCATCGTCGGACGTTTCAGGGCCTCTAGGCCACTCTCCGCATCCAAGGAATAACTTCGTATGGACGTTCACCAGCTCCTTCTTGATTTCAACGCTCTCGGTCCTGCGCTGTCCGCGGTCATTGTGATCGGAGTAGTTTGTTACTTCCTGCTCAAACTCCTAGGGCGCGTGCTCGACATGTTCGAGAAGCATACCGACGCTATCAAAACGATGGGGGACGCAATGCAGGACCATTCGCATCTGGTGAAAGGGTTCGAGAAGAGTATCTACGCCAATACGGTCGCGACAGAAAGACTTCATCAGCTTCTGGAGCGCACGATCCGCTGACTGTGGATGAATCGCCTACGCCGGAAACGGGTTCGTTTATGGTGTATTCATAATTCACTCATTGTATTCATATGCTTTACCGTTTCATTAAGAAAGAAGGGAATGTCGTTCGTATCGGTGACATCGATGCCGAAGCGCTCGAGTCCAAGCTTCAGGGATACCTGAACGAAGGTTTTGAGCTTGCCAGCGCGGAAGAACATGACGCTCAGGTCATCGGTGCGGTGAACCGTAAGCTCGAAGAGGCCAACGCGAAGATCGCCGAGCTCACGAAGCCGACGGAATCCTCGCAGGAGGAAGCCGGATCCGAAGAGTCCGGAGAAGAGGCCGCCGCATAGCGGCCTCTTTCGGTATGAAGCGCAAGTTATTCGTGGATCTCGGGCATTCAGCTAAATGGCCAGGAGCTATTGGCGTGAAATCCGAGGTTGCGTGGAACCGGGCCATTTACCGCGAGCTTGAACCGTTGCTACGCGGCGTTTGCATACAGAAAGGGTGGGAGTTGATCGCCGTACCGGAGGCGTTTTTTGGAGACCTGACTTCGAATATGAACCTGATCCGGCGTATTCGCTGGATCAATGCGCGATCCAAGTCGACCGATCTTCTTTTATCGATTCACGGAAATGCTGCGACGAATCCAAGGGTTAGGGGAGTGACGACGTGCTACATGGGTGGGTCGGAATCCG
>CAZYKJ010000108.1:0-1322 GCA_964648065.1 uncultured Gammaproteobacteria bacterium | reverse complement strand
AGACGGGAGGCCATCGAGCTGTCCAAGGCGTATTCACGCGCGACGGGCGTGCCTGTCTGGAACGGTGGCGCGTTCGATGATCGCAATTCGCGTTTCGGAAGGATCGGGATGGTGCGCGACACAGTTCCATTCGCACTTTTGATCGAGGCGGGATTTGTGACGCATGTGCAAGATATAGCGATCGATACAAAGAAAGCCTCGGTCGGCATCTCGAGTTACTATAAACTCCTTGACATATAGCCAAGAAACTCTTGTGCGTTAGCAGAACGAATGATAGACTGCTACCGACCTTGGAAAATTTATTCCCGCTGATCCCGGGGAAGCGACGCAATCATTCCATGCACCCCACGGAATGATCCATCGAAAGGGGCTGCCGCGCCTTGCTGTAGTAATACAGTTTGTCGCGGTGGATCAGACCGACGGCAAGCCATAAAAATGGTTTTCCGCGCGGCAGTCGCTTTCGGTGGATTTCGTTATCTATGCCACGGACCCGGTTGACCGCTTGCCGGTCACTCTTAAGAGCCGGATAACGAACATCTCGTATGGCATTAATCTGCCGTGCGTGGATCACCGTCAAAGGTGAGCGGATCTATGCTCGCGACCGTGGGTTGCGGGCGTTCTGTTGGGACGATGGTAAGGACGACGAGTCTGAGCCGGAGAACAGACAGAACGAAAAGAACCGCCCCTTGAGGGTGGTTCCACCGAAACGCCGTAAGCAGGCGAAATAATGTCTTATCGGACACCCGTTCTTCTTGCAGGAGGCGGGTGTTTCGATTTGCGTGCTTTTAACTGCAGCGCATGGACGTCGAAGAGCCCCAAGGGGGCTTTTCACCGTTCACGCGACGCCGTTATTACGCATGGTAAGGTAGGGGATGTTTTACTGGGTCCAGGCGGATCCGTCAAACCGCTGGCTGCTGATGGATGGATAATAGCACATACGAGCGCTCGCTTGTAGATAATTTGAAAAACCCTTCAAAGGCTGAGGAAAATTGGCTACAATGCCGCCAAGCGTAAAGTTCGTGGCGGGTTATTTGACGCCCTGCTTATTCCAAGCTAACAGAGGATCACTATGTTTAATTTTGTAACCAATTATCTTGCCAAACGTAACAGCGACGGCAAGCTAGAGGATGCGGAAAAGCAGGAGCTTGAAGGGTTAGCCGCGAAGCTCGGGTTGAGCAAGGAAGATGTCGCAGACATGCAACGAGCGCAGACTTCGTTTGCGTATAAAAACATGACGAGCGACGGAAAAATTTCGGAGGATGAGAAGAAGTCTTTGGAATCGCTTCTGGATTACTTTGGTTTTAGCCCAAGCGAAATCCAGT
>CAZYKJ010000107.1:1322-2391 GCA_964648065.1 uncultured Gammaproteobacteria bacterium | reverse complement strand
AAGAAGGGGAGATTTAGAGGGGTTATGATCCGGGGACTGGAGGGGTTATGGCAGCGAACGTAGCGTCTCCTGCAGCTCCTTCCAAATAGGCGTCTCGCCGATGACATGCCAGGAAAGTTTGAGAAAAAATGGTGCTTTGGCCTGACGCATAAAATCGCGACGGTCTTCCGTCATCGTATGCGAGCTTTTGAGATTATCTAGGAGATCGGCGGCTTTGATCGACCAGGCTTCGGCATCGCGAGCGTCGATGAGATGGGACATCATTTTGATCCAGCGTGCATCCCCACCTTCGATCGAGTCATCATGCGAGCAAAGACGAACGAGATCAACGACACGCTGCGGAAAAATTGCCGCGAGTTGATCAAACGAGATTTCGCCGTCTTCGACAATGTCGTGCAATAAACCGGCGAGGCAAACTTCATCGGAAAAACCATGTCGAGAAAGCGTGTCGCTGAAACGTAGCGACTGGATATCTGCGGGCTCATCAGCACCTTTGCGGCTACCGGGAATGCGGGTACGGACGAGCTCTTCGGCTTGTTGATTCAAATCCGTCATGACGATTGTGCTCCTGCTTCAAAGTTTCGCAGTGCAGGCAAAGCATTACGCAGTTTCTTCACGTAATCGATGGTTTCGGCTTGGAGACGCGAACGCTTGTTAATTTCTTTTGGCTTCAGCACGCCGTTGATTTGATCATCCCAAATTTGGATAGCGGTTTTGATTTTGGCATATCCCCCGTTGTATCCGGCAGCGATATATTCGTATGTTCTTGGATCGGCATTGGCGAGACGTACATCCGGCGAATATTGCGCGAGAATCGTATCAAGATAAATGGTTGCGGCTTTCATCGCGTTTTGATGATCGCGCATGGCCGGCTCGAACTCGGTTTTAAGGCCGTATTGCGATTGTTTGGCGAGGCTTGCGTATGTCTTTGGCATGAATTGGAAAACACCAAGAGCGCCGGCTGTGGAGCGTGAGTAGTTGTAGGCTTCGCCCGGGTTGAGACCGATGGTGGCGTAGACGCGACGAATGGCGCCATGCGGATCTTTTTTGAGCGCGGCGGAATCGGCAT
>CAZYKJ010000107.1:0-1312 GCA_964648065.1 uncultured Gammaproteobacteria bacterium | reverse complement strand
GCTCAGGCTGGGCAACATCAGCCAACAACTTGTCCGGCTGGGCGCGGGATTTGATATTACGGGAACGCAAGTCGGTAAAGGCATCGGCGACGAGCTTATCTACAACTTGCTTACCACGCGCAACGACTTCCGGTTGATCGAGAAGGGTCGAATACGGCGTGTAAACGGCTTGCTCCGTGTCGTATGCTGTGACTTTTTTTCCGGTTTTGATTTCGTAGCGAATCGGATAACGAACGGCAACGACGAGATGATTCGGGTCTTCACTTTGATAATCGGAGTTGATCCAGTTGGAGCGATGGACGGAAATATCGGACGGCGTCGGAGAAACCAGCGTTAAATCATTTCCATCTTTAACGCCCTTCACCAAGGTAATCTCATTCGTCGTCTTGTCCCAAACAGCGAGCATCACATTGCGCGGAGCCTCCTGTCCGATCACAGGACCGCGAACACGGCCTTGCTGGCCGTCGGCAACGATCGTGTCTTGCAGCATCAATTTGGCCTTATCGATTGCCGCGATGAGCGGCGGGACGACGGGTGCGGGAGGTTCGGAAGGGATTTGTGGAGTGACTAGCGTGGTTGAGGCGGCACCAACGCCCATTACTTCAAGAAGAGCATCACGTGTTGGAGCGGTTTTTCCCGTGGCCGGATTATAAAAACTGCCATCGCGCATCTGCAAAATAACGATTTCGTCCGCCTTCGCAAAACCAGCAAAACCTGCGATAAGGGAGATCGAAAGAGATAGCGAAATGGCTAGTCGTCGCATACCGATTATCATACCACGGGAAACATAAAACGTAACGGGAGTTACGTTATTATGCGCGGTTTGCGATTCTGGAATTGTTGCGGATTTTTGGAGGGCGGACGATTACCGAAACTGTTGGGCCGCATCGGTAGCGGCGAACCCTTCAAAACGAAACCGCGGGACTTTCGCTCTTCGTACGAGATGATACGCAATGCTTTGGACAAAAGACGATCGAGGTTGCGATAACCGTTTGCATCAAAGACTTGATGCGCACGCACCCATTTCCCTTCCCAAATACCCCCTTCGCCCGTGAGCTTCTCCTTTACCGTGAGCGGTGCTTCGAACAAGAAGAACAAGACGGAGCGATCAATCACCACGCCATTGCGGCGGAAGGAAAACTTGCTTTGACCTACCGGCGAGACAAGACGCAAACCCTCCATGCCGGTTTCCTCTTTCACCCCGCGAATCGCGGTTTGCGTGAGCGACTCCCCTGCCTCGCGCCGTCCGTTCGGGAAGGTGTAGCGCTGATAGGGATCTTTGATGGAGAAAATCTCATCGTGACCGCCGCGT
>CAZYKJ010000106.1:0-2552 GCA_964648065.1 uncultured Gammaproteobacteria bacterium | reverse complement strand
AAGAAGTTGTCCAAAGATTTGGATGTAAGCGAGCAGGCGTTGAATGAAGCGATTACACGCGTTGCCGCACCACGACCTGAGCGAAGTCCCGTCGATGCTGGGTCAAAAGTAGCTCGGCCATCTTCGAACGAAAGGGAGTTTGAGCCGACATTCGAGAAGCGTCTACTTGCTTTGTTCATGTATCGTCCGGAACTTTGGAAGGAGGCGATAGCGGAAGGTATCTCGGCGAGCGAATTTGAGGCTGTTGAGAACTCAACTCTTTACGAAAAAGTTCAAACAGGCTATGATCCGGCCATATCCGTGCAATCGGACCCTGCCTACGCAGGACAAACTATCCGTCCTCCGGTCACCCTGACACCGGAAGAGGCGAAGAACTTCGACGCTTTAGCCTTCATGGCGGAGCGCGAATTCCAGGGGCAACCGCTTGAGACGCTCAAGCGAGAACTAAAGACGGCCGTTGGAACGCTCCGCTTGCTACGCAAGAAACGCGAGCGACAACGCTTGGAACAAGAGATGAGAGAGGCAGAGCGGCTTGGTGATCAAGAACGCATCCTCGATCTGCAAAAGCGATTCAGTGCTCTGAATTAATTTGAATGTATGGCCCCTAAGTCCAAGTCAGGATCCAAAATGAAAAAAAAGTTCCAACCGTCCAAGCCTAAGCCCAAGGCCAAGGTTTTAAAATCGAAAGCGCCAGCAAAGAAAGGTCCGGTTTTGAAGAAGCCTGCCAATTACGTGAAAACTCCCGCGCCAACGCAGGAGGCTATTGATCGTTTGTTTGATAAGGCTCGCGCTCGCGGATTTTTGACGGAGAATGAAGTTTTGTATGCGTTTCCGGAGGTTGAGGATTATGTCGACTCGTATGAGACGTTTATTGATCGTCTTGATAGCGCCGGCGTAGGAATTGTCGAGCAGAAAGAAGGAATTCTTGGACGCACCAAGGAGCGTCAGGAAATTATGCAGGGTTTGCATAGCGCCGGTGATGAACGACGCGGCAAAATTGATCCTTCGGAATTGCTGACGGCGGATTCGATTCAGATGTATTTGCGCGAAATCGGTAAGATTCCTCTTTTGACGGGTGAGCAGGAAGTGGCGCTTGCGAAGCGTAAGGAAAAGTTGGATAAGGAAGCTGAAAAAGCTTTGATTGAGGCGAACTTGCGTCTTGTCGTATCCATTGCGAAGAAGTTTACGGGAAAATCGTTGTCGCTTCTTGATTTGATTCAGGAAGGAAATATCGGTTTGTTCCGTGCGGTGAAAAAATTCGAATATCGCAAAGGTTTCAAGTTCTCGACGTATGCCACGTGGTGGATTCGTCAGGCAATTACGCGTGCTTTGGCCGACCAGAGCCGTACGATTCGTATTCCGGTGCACATGGTGGAAACGATTAACAAATTCCAGCAGGTTGAACGCGAGTTGATTCAGGAATTAGGTCGTGAGCCGTTGCCGGAAGAAATTGCGGCGGAAATGGGGCAAGAATTGGAGAAGGTACGTCACATTATCAAGATTTCGCAGGATACGGTGTCGCTTGAAACGTCTGTCGGTGATGACGATGAGGACTCGACGCTTGAGGACTTTATCGAAGACGTGAAGAATGTAACGCCGGATCGCGCCGCGGCTCTTCAATTGTTGAAGGACTATGTCGGCGAGATTGTGAAGGACTTGAATCCGCGCGAACAGAAGATTTTGGAAATGCGTTTCGGTCTCACGGACGGCGTTTCGCATACATTGGAAGAAGTGGGTAAGGAATTTGATGTTACCCGCGAGCGTATTCGTCAGATTGAGGCGAAGGCGTTGGAGAAGATTCAGCAGCATCCGTTGATCAAGCGTTTGGCGGATTACTAACATGCGTGTCGGTATTGTCGGTGGTGGCGCTGCCGGATTGATGGCAGCGGCAACGATATTGGAAACAGCTCCTGACACGGAGCTGTTTCTGATTGAGCGGAATGATGGACTCGGGAAGAAGGTCATCATTTCCGGAGGAGGACGCTGCAATGTGACTACGGGAATTCAGGATGTACGGACGGTGCTCACGAAATATCCGCGCGGTGGGAAGTTTTTGTCCAAGGCGATGTATCATTTTCCGCCGGCGGACGTTTACGCTTGGTTTGAGGCACATGGAGTGCCGTTGAAGAATGAGGAAGATAATCGTGTTTTTCCGCAATCGGATAATGGGAAGGATATTGTTGGCGTTTTTGAGAAGATGTTTCGATCGTCGAATGTGAAAGTGCTTTTGAAACATTCCGCGGATTTGATTGAGAAGAATGGGGAGGGATTTAGGATTTCTTTTAAGGGTGGGGAGACTTTGGATCTGGATGTCGTGGTTATCACGACGGGAGGGCAAGCGTATCGACATACGGGATCGAAGGGGGATGGATATGCTTTTGCTATGGCGCTTGGACATACCATCACGAAACTCGCTCCGAGTTTGAATGCTTTTTTTACGACGGAGACATGGCCGGCGGAGATTTCGGGATTATCTTTTGAGAAGGCGGAGTTTCGAGAGAGGGGTTCTGAATTTACGGGACCGTTTTTGATTACGCATAAGGGCGTGAGTG
>CAZYKJ010000105.1:0-2579 GCA_964648065.1 uncultured Gammaproteobacteria bacterium | reverse complement strand
GAGTGCTTCTCGACTGATGGCGGAGACTGCAGAATCGCTGGATTCTGCAGGCTGCAAGGTCGTCTTCGTAGCGCCGAAGCAGCGTTTTTGGCCGATCTGGATCGATCCACCCTGGCTGATGTCGCGCTTCCGGCCAACTCAAGCGCTTCGAGCCTAGCCTTGCCAAATATGACCATGAGCCCGGCTCCCAACTCGTCTTCACCTTCAACAGGAGACGAATCCACGGCGACCTCGAGCGAAGGTTAACCTTGTGAAATTCGCACGCGCGACTGGGAGAAAACACGACAACCCCGATGCGGCACTGCGCTACCGGTTGCGTCCTGCCGAAACTTCCGACCCGCTAGTCTCGGTAGGCACGGTTGTTTACCGGCGCGACGAAGCTTGAACCGGGCAATTACCAGATATGTTGCCCAAGTGATGCTTTAGTGAAATCCCGTGGTCGACCAAAACATCAAGTGGGTTCATCGAATGTCCGATGCCTCACACACTCGAAAGGAATACCATGGTTGACGCTCAGAAAACGCGCAAACCGGTGCTCAGCTCCAGTGAAGCCGCAAGCGGAGCCAGCCCTGACAACACCTTGCTCCCGATGCTGATCGGAGGACTTGTTCTGATCGTCATCGGCGCGGTTGTCGTCATGGCGTTCGTCTGACCGGCAAGCGCCGTGAAGACTGGAACAATGCTTGCGGCGACAAAAGTGGACACGCCAGTCAACGAACAGTGCGTCTCCGTGCGACGGCGGACGAAGGGATCGTCGCATAGCGCAACGGTCGGCTGGCTAGAAATACCTACTCCGCCCAAGCTCTAGACACGCTCGCTAGACGGCCTTCCTTCGAAGAGTTCAGAGCGCTTCTTTCGCTGAAGTGGCTATCATCTGCCATGCATCCGCCACGACCAGCGCGTCGCAGCCATGATTGTGGAAAGGACGCGGATCACGCGCTCCCGACTTGAAACTGTCCCGTGTTTGCGCAACCGCAACGACGGTAGATCTGGATTCTGGGAACATTCCCTTTGGAAGGAACCTGGAAATGGCGCGCAAGCCCGCAGTTGATCCAGACATGACTGTCGATGAAATCATGCGGCGTTGGCCAATGACCATTCGCGTGATGATCCGCCACCACATGCTATGTGTGGGATGCCCGATCGGAGCGTTCCATACTGTCGTCGACGCCTGCCGCGAACACGAAATCTCCGAAGAAGATTTCATGCTGGAACTCGAAGCGGCGATGGAACTGTGACTTGGTAAGCCCTTGAGGCGGTTTTTGGCACCCTCGTCAGCCGCCCGGACGGGACCGAGGACCCCAAACTGTTTGCGGCGCTCCTGCTCGCCGCCCGAACGACCGGTGCCGGACTCCTGGAGGCGGCCTTTGACCTTGCTCAACAGCGCAGCCTTCTTGACGCTCTCCTCGCCGATGCCGGCGAGCTCGGTTTCGTCGCGGGTCACGCCGTGACGCGCGCCCGTGGTGCACCGAGCGCAGGTCACCCGCCAACATCCTCGGGGTTCACCCCGACAGATTTCATTCCGTTGGTGGACATGAATTCGAGCCTTCCGTCTCGGAGGTTGAATATCTTGTCGAAGCGATCGAAGATCTTCTCGTCGTGGGTAACGGCGATGATTGCGGCATCGCGTTCGACGGCCACTTTGCGCAGCAGGTCCATGACGATACCGGCCCGCTTCGAATCGAGCGCCGCCGTCGGCTCGTCCGCCAGGATGATGCGCGGTTGATTGGCGAGCGCCCTAGCGATCGCCACGCGCTGCGCTTCTCCGCCCGAGAGCTGTGCCGGCATTGAGCCACGACGGTTCCCGACTTCGAGATAATCAAGCAGTTCCAGAGCCCGCCGCCTGGCATCACGGGAATCGGCTCCGGCCAGTTGGAGAACCAGGGCAACATTGTCGGTCGCGTCGAGGAAGGGCATCAAATTGTGGAACTGGAAGATAAATCCGATCTTGTCGAGCCGCAGTCGCCTCAGGTTTGGTCGCACCCAGTGGCCGTCCGTCAACACCACTTCGCCGTCGAGTTCCATCGAACCCGAAGACGGATCAAGGATACAGCCGATGACGTTGAGCAAGGTCGTCTTGCCCGATCCAGAGGGTCCGAGCAACGCGACCACTTCGCCGGCTTGAACGTCGAGGGATACGTTGCGCAGCGCATCGACGCGTGTTTCACCCTCGCCAAAATGTTTCGACACGTCCCTGAGCCGGACGAGTGGGGACTGGCTCGCTTTCCCGTCCGACACGCTAGCCTCCGAGTGCCGTGGCGGGATCAATCCTGAGTGCTGCGCGAACGCCGAGCGCGCTGGCCAGCAGGCAGACGACGATGACGATCACGCCGAGCGCCAGGACGTTGTCGGGCTCAAGGACCACACGACGCGGGAAATAGTCCTTGATGCCGGCAATAAGCGTGGCGCCGATTGCAAAGCCGATCGAGCCGAGGGCCAGCGCCTGCTGCACGATCATGCCGATGATTGTTCGGTCCGGCGCCCCGATCAGCTTCAGGGTGGCGATCTGCTTCACCTTCTCCATCGTCATCGTGTAGATGATGAGCGCTATGATGTCTGCGGAGACGGTGAGCAGAAGC
>CAZYKJ010000104.1:0-2661 GCA_964648065.1 uncultured Gammaproteobacteria bacterium | reverse complement strand
CTTCCGGCGTCGGCGTCGAAAAGATTTTCCCGCTCGCCCTCCCGACCATTGCCCGCATCGAGCTGGTCAAGAAAGTGAAGGCCCGCCGCAAGTCCATCGAGTTCGTCCGCAAGTCGACGAAGCGCATGAAGGAAATCAAGAACGTGAAATTGAAAACGGCCTAATCGGCCGTTTTTCTTTTTTTGACTCTCCCCTCGAAGAAGGGGAGCTGGAGGGGTTATGGAGCCCCCAATCCGAGATGCGCGTTGATCGAATTCGTACTCGTCCTCACAATCTCGAGCGATAGATCCAGCGCATTCGCTACCGGCGTCCCAAATGTATAGTTGATGTAGAACGCTTCCGAAATATCATCGACCTTTGTGTTCCAATCCGCTCCAAAATACGCCCGCGCGACTTCCTCCGTCTGCACCCAGCGCAGAACTCCACCCTTGGTCGGCAAATACGTCTTCGTATCCGTCTGGAATTTTACCAACTTCGATCCCGGACGATACGTGATGTTTCCGCCAATCGGAATCAGCGACATTTGATCAATCGGCAGCACGGTAATATTCGCAAATTCCGGATACCAGCTAAAGTAGACTTTCTCATTTGTGAAAACGTAACGCTTTCCATTCGACGCATAGTAGTAAACCGCCGTATCCGGCTGCGTGCTCGCATCCCCATCATCTGGAATCTTGATAAGAGAGCCGACAGCAAGCGGGAAAGACAATCCGCGCGAGAATCCGACACTCACCGTTTTGGTAAACGGTACGCCATTCACGATCGCCGTGATCGTCGACGTGCCATTACGCAGCGACTTCACATAAAACACCGCCTTACCTGTCGAGTTTGTATCCGCTGTTGCCGGCGTAAACTCGTCATTCCCGTCGCGCGACGATTGCAAAACAACATGCGCGCCTTCAACGCCGAGCAAATTATCGTTCTTCACGGTCACGCTGATTCGCGCCTGATCAATTCCGTCTGCCCGCACATCCGTCTTGTCTACCGAGATGACAGACAGTGATTGATTGATCCCAACCGTCGCCGCTTTCACCGCCAGATTCGTGATAAAGAAGCAGGTGGCCACCGTCAGTACCGAAAGCAACAGACGGGCAAGGAATTTCATAGGGTTCTATTTTACCATTTTGAGCGCGTCCAGTACCTTTTCCGCCGTTTCTTCCGGCCCCTTCATCTCTGTCGTGTCCAGTACCAAATCATACTGTTTCAAATCACGATAATCCACGCCATAAATCATCGAGTAGCGCCTTGCGTCCGAGGCCATGCGTTCATCCAGTGTTTTGCGCGCTTCTTCCGGTGACAAATACGCCGGTTCATCCTCGCGTCCGCCATCCGCATGCTTACGAGCCTCATAAATTCTCCGTGCCGACTCCGCGGGCTGGCAATCCAAAAAGATTTTAAAGGAGTGGGGGATGAAGTGCCAAGACAGACGGCCCTCAACAATAAAATTATCGGATGTCTTTCCGAGTTCCTTCTGATATTCGTCTACACTTGTGTCTGTCGTATGATCTTGTTCGCCATGCGCATTCAACTCATCGAGCGTCATGCCCTTTTCTTGCGCCAGCTTCGCACGTAGCCCTCCCATGGAGTAAAACGGCATGCCAAGTTCCCCCGCGAGAATCTTTGCAACCGATGTTTTTCCCGAACCAGGCACGCCCGAGATGGTGATGATCATAATTTATGTTGTGAGCATTGTTTTTACTTCGTCGAATTCCTTCACCGGCGCAAGGTTGAAGTCCTTTTTCTCTCCCGTCTTTGGATCTTCAAAGCTCAATTCGATACTTTGCAGCATCAGGCGCGGCGGTTTGATATTGCGATCGACTTTCCGAAGCGCATACAACTCATCGCCAATCACCGGACAGCCCATCGCATGCAAATGCGCGCGGATTTGGTGGGTACGACCGGAAAAAATTTCCATCTCGGCCAATGTCGCACCGCGGAAACGCTCGCGAACCTGATAATGCGTCCAAGCCGCCTTGCCGCCCGTCTCATGTGACGGTCGCGCCGCCATGCGAGCCTTGCTCGATGATCGCGCAATGCGGAACTTGATCTCGCCTTCTTCTGCCGGAAGCTCGCCGTAGACGAACGCAAGATATTTCTTCCCCGTCGTATGTTTTGCAAATTGCGACTTCAGCGATTCATAAGCCGCCTGCGTTTTGGCAATCACCATAAGCCCGCTCACCTCGCGGTCCAAGCGATGCACAATGCCCGGACGCGACGGATCCTCGCCCACGCGGGCAATCTTCGCATCATGCGCGATCAACAAGTCCACCAAGGTTCCCTCGGTCGTTTTTGCATCCGGATGTACGAGCAGTCCCGCCGGCTTATCGATCACAATCCATTCCGGCGTCTCCTCGATAATCAAACCCTTCAGCGATCCCGTCGGCTTTTGGCGCTCGCTCTTTCCGACCCGTCCTGCCGGTGCCTCAACCTTGGAAATCGCGACCTCGTAGGTCACCGTATCGCCCTTTTTCAGGAATTTATGTACCGCCGCCTTCTTGCCGTTTACAAGAATTCGGCTGTCTTTAATGGCTTTTTGGATGGCTCCACGGGTATATCCTTCCAGTTGAGCGACCAAAAAAAGATCCAGCCGTTCTCCGGCAGACTCCAATTCGACGGTCCATGCTTGTGTTTCCGGTTTCATGTCAGCCAGTCTGTCGGCTT
>CAZYKJ010000103.1:0-2671 GCA_964648065.1 uncultured Gammaproteobacteria bacterium | reverse complement strand
TCCCGAAAGAAACGGACGCTGTATATGATCGGCATATTGCGGAATACTTGGAACGCTGCGACATCATCTACTTCGGGGTACTTCGTAAAGACATTGCCCATCTCTTGCTGAAAGAATGTTTTTACCCGGTTCACCTTGCGGATGCCTTTACGCCATTTGGCCGGCAACAACCAATACAGATGCTCCTGCGCCTTGGCGAACAGGTCACGTTTTGTTGTAAATACGGGCACCAGTATAGGTCTCGTTCGTGAGAATGTTTAAGACCTTGCCGCGATTCCAGAGCCCGCCGTTCGCTGATGGTATGCCTTTGGCATTGAGCGCAGTGGCAATAGACTCTGGGGTGCCCCAGTTATGCACCAACAGTTCGAAGGCCTCTTTGACGGCTTTGGTCGTTTCGTCATTGCGAGGCACGAACGTGACGCGCTGATTTGATACTAACTTATGCTGCCCTTTTTCGAGGATGCCAATCGGCTTGTGCTGCTCATCGAGGAGCTGCCGTGCCATACCATAACAGGCCGTTCCACCGGCGGAGAATCCTTGTTCAGAAACCTTTACCGACCCGTAGAAAACCTTTTCGCTCAGTTGCCGACTGTAATCGGCGGCCATGTCGCGTTCGATTGAAGTCTGCAGGTGTGAGATGAGCTGCTGGTCTTCTTTGGGAAAGACATGAGTCACATACACGACCTTCCGGCCATATTGCTTACACAAGAATTCGTAATACGCACCTTCATTTTGATCCTGGAACCGTCCCCAACGTGAAACGTCATAAACGAGGACGTACTCAAATTCTGGGGCTGCTGGATTCTTGATCCAGTCATTCAGGAGCCGCTCGAACGCCGGACGGGTAGCGAGTAAACCAGTTTTACCCTCATCTGCCTCTTCGTGAATGAGTTTCACATCATTTTCAGCAATGAATTTATGCGTATGATCACGCTGAATCTGAACGGAATTTTCCTGTTTATCTTCCGCCGAGTGACGATAATAGGCAATCGCTCGACGTTTTTGTTTTGGCTCAAGACTTAGTTGCATGTTCATACGATTTGGTTGTTACAGGTATCAGCCGCTTCGGGATCAGGTTTCTCCAAAAGTGAATACCCTCACTTGAATTACTATTTTCTTTGGAAAGCACATCTGCCACATATATGACTTTCTTGCCATGACGTCGGCAGAGGTACTCCCAATAGAGAATATTACTTGGGTCAAGGAACCTACCCCAGCGTGAGACATCCTGCATCAGAACGTACTCGAAGGTTGTTGCGGCAGGGTTACAGATCCACTCATTGAAGAGCCTTGATAGTCCCGGTCGATATGCGCGGTGACCAGACACCCCTTCGTCTATCGCCTCGTGGACAATCTCTATCTTTTCCTTCGTGGTAAAGGTATTGATGAGGGCGCGCTGTTTTTGGATTGAGTCATCTACGTCAGACCGTGCCGACCGGTAGTAAACTACAGCTCGTTTGGGTTTTAGTTGATGCGACGACATGATGTTAGATGACCTTGGTGATGAGGATTTGCAGCTGTTTCAGGCAGTCCTTCTCTTTGGTGCTAAAGCTAATGCCGTCTTTGCGCTTCTCGGTAATTTTCTGGATGAGTTGTTCAATCAAGAGTGAGGATCCTGATTGAAGAGCGCGCTGCTCTAGCTCCTTCGTGGTCATATCAGGATTCTTTAAGAACTGATATAACTCCGATGAGTTGGCGTTAGCTCGTAGGAAGGTGCGCTTCAGCACCCGGAATTCCTTAGCGTTCTTAATGACTTGGTGAGCGACTTTGTCGAAGATGATTTCGACAATCTGATCGACTTCGAAGGTGCGGATCTTTCGCAGCTTATCTTTCAGCTTTAAGAACTCGGTCCGGTAGCTCTGGTTAAGCTTGTATTTTTCCATCATGTCGGTGTAGTCCACGCGGATATCGCGAAGCGCCAGCGAATATCCAACGGATGACTGCGACATGTAAAGGAACTCGGCCAGATCCTTCAGGGTCTTGAAGCCAAGACCGTTACGGATGCGGTTGATAGACTGCGCTCGTTCCAGCGGTTTCCACGGCTTGCGGTTGTTTTGCATTTGGAACCGCCGCGCTTCGAACTCTCCTTCGTGCATCCTTGGATAGATGCGGCAGGGTATCGTTTTCAATCCCAGGCTTTGGGCACAGGTGAATCGGCGGTGCCCATCCATAATGATAAACCGTCCTGGCTCTCGTTCGCTGACCTTGAGCGGCTCCTCAATGCCATAGTCCTTAATGGACGTTTTGAGCCGATGCTCATCATACTTCTCGCCGAGGTTCCGGCGTGGCTGATCAGAATCCTTTTCTATTTTTGCTATTGGGAGCTCCATGAAGACTGGCTTGTGGTGTTGGAGTTGTAATTCCATAAGACAAATACTAAATTGATAAATACTATCCGAGGGGCAGTCTCACATCTTTATCAGTGGTCTTTGCAAAATGTCAAGGCCTACATGCGAAATATTTTTCACGCTGTACGCGCTCCGAGTCATGGAGCCCAATCGAGACTGAAGAAAGGTTCGCTGGTTAGCCAAAAAACCCGTTTGAAAAATATTTTGTATACAACAAACACGCACCCGAAAAAATCGGTTGCGTTCTAGTGGCTAGCCTAATATAACATTGTCGCCCAAATTCTACTTCTGCACCAACTCAATACTATTTGCCTTGCAGAATT
>CAZYKJ010000102.1:0-2712 GCA_964648065.1 uncultured Gammaproteobacteria bacterium | reverse complement strand
TGGCACCGGCCGCGTTGATTTTCTTCATCACCTGCTTCTGAAGAAGCACCGACTTCTTATATGCATCGCGCTGCAGCTCCTTGCCCTTACGTGACTGGAGAAACAAACCTGCAGCAAGACCAATGGCAGCACCGGCGGCCAAACCGGCTCCAAGATGGGATGATTGCTTTTTCATTTCTGGCATATGTTTATTGGTTAGAAAAAGGATTTATGCGCTAAGTGTACTTGCATGATACGATTGTAGCAACCTATGTTCGACTTTATCGCCATCGGCGATTCAACGCTGGACGTTTTCCTGACCCTTCATGAGGCCAGCGTTTCCTGCCAACTCAATAAAGAGCAATGCCTTCTCTGTCTCGAATACGCGGAAAAAATCCCCGTCGAATCCGTCGTCAAAGTTCCTGGCGCGGGAAATGCCTCCAATGCAGCCGTGGGCGCCTCCCGGCTAGGACTGAAAAGTGCCATCGTATCGATTCTAGGAAAAGATGAGATCGGCAAAGAAATTATGGGCGGCTGGATGAAAGCAGGCGTTGCAACAAAATACGTCCAATTTGATCCTAAACACGAAAGGCGAGCGCACCATTCTCGTCCATTCAGAACAACGAAAATACTCGCTTCCGAATATTGATGGAACCAAATGGGTGTACTACACATCACTCGGTCCGGGACATGAACCGCTAGAAAGACAGCTGCTCGTTCATCTCAAAAAACATCCGGAACAAAAACTCTGTTTCAATCCCGGCACTGCACATCTCCGCCGAGGCCTTGCTGCCATTAAAAAGGTTATCGCCCGCTCGGAAGTCTTTATCGTCAATAAGGAAGAGGCGGAGCGTTTGCTCGAGAATGGGCAGCGTCCGATTCACAATCTTTTGCTAAGCTTCCGCAAACTCGGGGCTAAAATCGTCGTAATCACCGACGGTCCAAACGGTTCGCATGCAAGTGACGGCGCGCATGTTTGGAGCATGGGTATTTTTGAAGGCCCGGTCGTCGAGCGCACCGGCGCCGGCGATTCATTTGCTACCGCCTTTGTCTCGGCGCTATTTATGGGAATGAGCATTCCCGATGCAATGCGTGCCGGAACCGCAAATAGTTGGAACGTTGTTCAATTCGTCGGCCCGCTCAAAGGCTTACTGAACAAAACCAGCCTCAAATCAACGCTCAAAAAATTCGAACGCATCAAGCCGCGCATGGAGCACGTCATCCAAATCGATTAAGTATGAAATCCTACGAATATCTCTCGCGCATGCTCTTTGAGTTTTCGTATTGGCACGCGATCAAAGGACATCCATTCCGCCCGCAAGTCTATGAACTCGCTTCGGAATCGGTGATGGGACTCGGCAAAGATATTGAGAAGCTCTGGAAAAAGGGCGGCGTCAAAGCCTTGGATGGCTTGCCGGGTGTCGGTACCGCTATCGCCGCAAAAATCGATGAGTACTTCCGCACCGGTCATGTCAAAGAATATGAGCAGATGAAACGGCGCTTCCCCGTCGATATATGGGGTCTCTCGCGCATCGAAGGACTTGGCCCAAAACATATCGGTCAACTTTGGACAAAATTGAAAGTCGCCAACATGGACGATTTGGAGTTCGCTATCGAACATCACAAACTCGCGAAGCTCAAAGGCTGGGGCCCGAAGTCGGAAGAAAAACTTGCCAAAGGCATTGCGCTCCTCCGATCATCAACCGGCCGTCATCCTCTTAAAGAGATTTTGCCATTGGCGAACAAAATTCTCGCGCGTCTCAAAAAAGTAAAAGGCGTGAAACAAGTTTCACTCGCCGGATCGCTGCGCCGTAAAAAGAAAGATGTCGGTGACATTGACCTGATCGCAACATCCTCGGATCCAAAAACTGTCATGGAGTACTTCACGCATATGCCGGAAGTCGAGACGGTTCATACCTTCGGAAAAACCGGCTCCTCCGTTCGCTTGAACATTGGTATCGACTGCGACCTCCGCGTTGTCCCCGACGCCGTCTTTGGCTCCACACTCCAATACTTCACTGGCGATCGCCGTCACAATATCTTGCTGCGCGAGCGCGCGATCAAGCAAGGATACAAGTTGAATGAGTACGGTTTGACAAAAAAAGGAAAAATTGTTCCAGTGCGTACCGAAGACGACATCTACCGCATTCTGGGATTGAAAACACCGCCTCCGGAAAAACGCCTTGGGAACAACGAATTCGTCGAACGATAATAATATGGCACTCAAACTCGCATCAGGAACCGTACACGCGCTTCCCGCTGATCTGCGGAAAGCTATTGCTTCTGATGCAAAAGTTCTTGCCCTGTGGCAAGAAATTACTCCGCTCGCACGCAATGAATGGATTTGCTGGGTGACCTCGGGAGCAAAAGCGGAGACAAGAACGCATCGAATCGAAGTAGGCATGTCTAAGATGAGAGGCGGAATGCGCAGACCATGCTGTTGGGCCGGCTGTATCCATCGTGTAAGAAATGGGAAATAAAAAAAGACCGCGAACGGCGGTCTTGTTTTGTGGTGCACCAGAGTGAAGGACGTCAGAACCCTATTCACACAGGCGGCGTGCCCTGGGACACCGCCTCACGAGCGTCTCGCTTCGTGAAATCATCACCCATATGCTCGACACGCCAATCGAATATATTAAAGGTATCGGCCCATCCAAGGCGGAAATAATAAAAGCCGATTTACAGGTATTTACGTTGGGCGATTTATTGTTTACGTACCCGTTTCGGTACGTT
>CAZYKJ010000101.1:0-2727 GCA_964648065.1 uncultured Gammaproteobacteria bacterium | reverse complement strand
AGTTTCTTGGTGAGTCGGGAAGTATCCTCGCGGGATTTTTAATCGGTGTCCTTGCGATTCTTGGAAGCACGAAACTCGCTACCGGTTTGATGGCGCTTGCTTTGCCGCTGACCGATGCGGCGATTGTTGTCATGGGTCGAATTTCGCGCGGCCACTCGCCATTTCGCGGCGATGATACGCATTTGCATTTCAAATTGCTGCGTGCCGGTTTGTCGCAAAAGACGGTTGTGCTGGTGATGTGGGGTTTGTCGCTTGCTTGCGGCATTGCGGCGCTTTTTGCTTCGTCCGTGGGCAAAATTCTCCTGATTGCACTGCTATTGATTGTCACACTCGGTCTTTCGTTTTATGCCAGCAAGAAAAATCCTGCTTAGTTTGTTCGCAGGATTCATGGTTGTAGCCGGCGCCGGATGTTCACCGGTTCCGGTATTTCGACTCGATCGAACCATTACGTTGCATGATAAAAAATTGTATTTGGAGTTTGCTGAAACGGAGAGTGCCGTCAAACAGGGTTTATCTGATCGAGCATCGATGAGCGATGATCAAGGGATGGTGTTTTTTCTCGGTCGTTCCGATATTCATGCATTTTGGATGTATCACATGCATTTTCCGCTCGACATTGTTTGGCTGCAAGATGGCGTTGTTACCGAGATCGCCGAGAATATGCGCCCGCCCTCAGAAACGCTTGGTATCCCTGCTACACATGTGCCCCAAGCCAAGGCAAATGAGGTATTGGAGTTAACCGCCGGGGGAGCGGAGCGGTATAAATTGAAGGTTGGTTCGAGCATTGACTTTTAGGTCTCCACGGCCTAGCCTTGCTTGCGTCGAGTCGAGCTCGGCGAACGAGGAAACAATGCTGGCGGAAAGCTATGTTCACAAGCTTGCAAATGCCTGCAACCATCGATGCGGGGTCATGATTTTCTCCTTGCGGAGACTTCATGATTTGGTCATCGACCTTGATCTGGATCAGTACATCGATCGCGACCGCGTTTCTCAGGCGTTCACATCGGCGGTGGCACGGACCGCCAAAGAGTACGGCTATGCTCCCGGGCTGCATCGCGAAGCCACGAGCGGTATCGAGTCGTTCGGTATCACCAAGCTCGCGGATCTCCTGTGTCTTGCGGCGACGGGTCTTGCGTTCATTCCTCGCAAGCGCGTTTGGGAAACGACGGAGATCTATGAACGCCGGTTGGTCACGCTGTTTACCGTGTTTGTCCATTTGTTGATCAATCGGAGGGTCGCGACACGCAAGGAAGTCCGGAGCGCCGCGGATCGCTTTATGCGCGACTGGGGCAAGCATATGACGGATCCGCGGAAGATCCTGATCATCGCTGATCGTTTGCGGCATCTATCGCACCGGGTGTCTGATCAGCAGAAGGCGATGCAAGCCTTGCTCGAAAGTCTTCATGACTTTGACGGTTCACCCGACGATTTGGAGTTCGAAGCCATCGCAACGGCGAGCTTGTCTCCACCGGAAGAAGCTTCTTAGATCTTGTTCTGCCTAGGGCGCCACACTTGGCGCCCTTTTGATTTCTTGTTAAGTTGCGTCCAGCTTATGTTTTCCAAACTCAAACAATTCAAAGATCTCAAGGATAAGGCCAAACAGATTCAAAGCATGCTTAGCGAGGAGAAAGCCGAGGGATCGGCTGCTTGGGGCAAGGTGAAAATGGTGATGAATGGCAATCAGCAGGTTTTGTCGGTTTCCATCGACCCGACGGTGATGGACGACCGCGAGAAGCTGCAGGAGTATGTGCGCGATGCCACGAATGATGCCGTTAAAAAGATTCAGGGCGTGATGGCCAAGAAGCTGAAAGAATCGGGTGGATTGGATCTCGCAAATGAGATGGGGGACTTGATGAAGTAACATGTCCTCGCTGCCCGACCCGATACAGAATGCGGCTGCCGCATTCGATACATTGCCCGGTGTCGGACCTCGGGCTGCGCTTCGTTATGCCTATTGGCTGGTAACACAGCCGAAAGAAACCATTGAGCGTTTTGCACGGAGCATCTCCAAGTTAGCCGAGTCTGTTCGTCATTGCGATCGATGCGGACAATGGTCTGATCGATCGCCGTGTTCTATTTGTGCAGATTCAAAGCGCGATCAGCATTTGATTTGCGTGGTTGCGACGAGTCAGGATATTAAGGCTGTAGAAGAAACCGGCGTGTTCAAGGGTGTGTATTTTGTGCTCGGGGGAACCATTGATCCGATTGAAGGTCGAACGCCGGATACACTACGCATTCCGGAATTAATGACACGGATCACGAGTAATTCCGATTCGATGACGGAAATCATTTTAGCGATGGACGCGGATGTACCCGGAGATGTGACGGCGCTGTATTTGAAAAAGCAGTTGGAACAATTTCCGGTAAAGATCACGCGCTTGGGACGCGGCATTCCGCCAGGCGCGGCGCTCGAATATGCGGATGCGCATACGCTGGCGGATGCGCTCGAAAACAGACATTAAAAAATCTCTCCAAGGCGGAGAGATTTTTTCTTAGATCTTGGTGATCTTAACTTTGGTGAAATTTTGGCGATGTCCGACGCGGCGCGTATAGCGGCTCTTGGCCTTATACTTTACAACGGAAACTTTTGCGGCGCGGCCATGGGAAACGACTTCTCCTTGGACGGTCGAGGACAAGCGCGGGGTGCCGGCTTCGATTTTGTCGCCCTCGAAGTTCATCAAGGTCTCAAAAGCAACGGCCTCGCCTGGCTGGGCTTCGAGCTTTTCA
>CAZYKJ010000100.1:0-2732 GCA_964648065.1 uncultured Gammaproteobacteria bacterium | reverse complement strand
GCGGTCGGAACAGCATTGGCGAGTCCGATTAATTCTGCACGGCCGCCAATTTGCTCCAATTCATTTTTTTCTTGCAGGCGATTGCCGAGCGAGAGCAAGTCGATTGGTTCGGACTTGCGATATAAATCAAGCATGCCTTCGTAGATGCGGCGATATTTATCGAGATAAAAATCATCCGGCTGCAACAGATCGGCAACTTTGATCATCGCGTCCTTATCAAGCAAGAGCGAACCTAAAAACGATTGCTCGGCTTCGAGGTTTTGAGGTGTAAGGCGCTCGAGTTGGGACATAGGAAACTTGATCGACCTTATACGGCGGTTGATTGCGTTTCAATAGCTGGGAAGGGAACAAGATGCGGAGAAGGTATGGATATTCATGTTTTACGACGCAAGTTAATAGGTTCTTTGTCTTATTTGATATACTTCAGCCAATGTCCTTTCGTTCACGTTCTTTGTGGAGTGCAAGTCTGGCCATGATTGGCACGATTATTGGTGCCGGAATTTTTGCGTTGCCTGCCGCGTTTGCTGTTGTCGGTTTTTGGCCGGGCACATTGCTGTATTGGACTTTGGCGGCGGCGGTTTTGTTGACGCATCAACTGTATGCAGGTCTTTTACTCGCTTCTCGCAAGCCCGTTCGTTTGACGGGCTTGGTGAATCAGCATCTCGATCCGGTTTTTCATAGTATTGCGGCGATCACGTATCCGTTACAGATTGTTGCGTCCAATTATGCCTATTTGATTTTAGGCGGTGAGTTTTTTGCCATCCTTGCGAATGCGTCGGGCATTCATCTACCGGTTGTGCTGTGGCAATTGTTATTTTGGATCGGTGGAGCTGCGACCGTTTTGATTGGCATGAAGGCCGTTATCAAAATTAATGACTATGCATCGGCGGCAAAAGTAACTGCTTTGCTGTTAGCGGTCGTTATCGCCGCACCCTTTGTCGATGTTTCTTTGGGGAAGGCACTATCTTGGGATGGGTGGTTTCTGCCATTTGGCGTTTTCTTGTTTTCCTTGTCCGGATTGAATGCCGTTGGCGAGGTGGTGGAGATTGCGAAGCGGAAATCGGTTGATGTTTATTTGGCGGTTGGTATCGGAACGATCGTGTCCGCTGTTTTGTCGTGGCTCTTTGGCGTCATCATGTATTTTGCGGCGCGCGGCTATCCGGTACGGACAACGGCGGAATTGATTTCTATTCTGCCATCAGGCTGGGCTTTGTTAATTCCGTTGCTAGGTTTGCTCGCGGTGATGACGGCTTATTTGAACACGGCCGAGGATTTGCATGAGACCCTTCAATTGGATTTTAAATTGGATAAAAAAATGAGCGCTGGTTTGGCGCTCGGGGTTCCTTTTATCCTGCTGTTGGTCTTATCGCGTGATTTTTTGAATACGATTGGATTTATCGGATCCGTATTTGTCGGTATCAATGGGTTGCTTGTGTGTGCCTTGGCGTTCCGCTCATTTGAACGGGAGCGCCGTGCATCAACACGTATGATCGCCTTGTTTGGTATTATCATGCTGATGACCGTGTTTTTGTTTGGTCTGGTACAAAAAATCCTGTTCCGTGAAATTCTATGAACCATCGCATCCTCTATCGATCCTTGTTTTGGCTCATACCACGGGCCTTGGTTTTGTTGGTAGCACTGTATTTTGTTCCTTGGGTTGAGTGGAGTCCGTTGCCGGATTTATCGATTCCGCTTTCCTATCTTTATCACTTTGTCATCACATTGATTTTTGCTCGCATCGCTTTTGGGAAGCATTGGCCGACATGGAAGGATGCCGGAGTTGTGAGTGCGGTGTTTGTGATTGGTGGAACGTTGATCGAGATTTTGCTTACGCTCTGGAGATCAGGTGCCTCGCTGAGAACGATTGCGACCAGCTATAACTGGCATAGCTTATTTATTGTGCTGACCTACGTTGCTGCTGTTTTCTTGGCGGCGTTGCGCGCACGCAAACGAAACTACGCTAGGAATGCTGCGCCAGTTTTAGAACGTTCTTCAGTAGCAATGCCACCGTCATCGGTCCCACGCCCCCCGGAACAGGTGTAATCCAACAATCGGTGCCGCCAAAGGAAACCGTCTCGACATCGCCGACGGTTTTTCCTTGTTCGCGATTTGTTCCAACATCGATAATCACGGCGCTGTCTTTGACCATGGAGGCGTGGAGATAATTGGCGCGGCCGATCGCAATCACGACAATGTCGGCTTCGAGAAGCAGGGTTTTGTTCAAATCATCCGGTGCCATGATGTCGACCGAAGAGCCAGCAACGGTCAAAAGTTTGGCAAGCGGTTTTGCGAAAATGTCGGAGTTGGCGATGATCGCGGTTTGTGTACCAGGGAGTTTTGTCGGAGTGGCGGCGATCAAGCGGAGAATACCTTCGTGGAGAGGAGAAACGATCGCGGATGGATTGAAACCGTCGGCGTCCTTGTTTGGAGCGATTCGTGAAGTAAGCGAGGCTGCGTCAAACCCGTAAGGAAGCGGCAATTGAATAAGAATGGCGTCGACCGAGGCGTCGGCGTTCCAGACATCGATTAAGGCCTCGAGTTCGGCGGAAGAAATCTTCGAATCTTTTTGATCGACAAAGACATCGATACCGACTTCGGCGCCGGCTTTTTGTTTGAGGTCGACGTAGATTTTGGAGGCTTTATCGTCGCCGACGAGGAGAACATGAAGACGCGGAGTACGTCCAAAAGCCGAAACGTCGGTTTTGACGTCGGCTCGGATCTGCTGGGCGAGG
>CAZYKJ010000099.1:1030-2752 GCA_964648065.1 uncultured Gammaproteobacteria bacterium | reverse complement strand
GAGTGTATTGCTTGGCAACCGAGAGGTCACGGCGCTTGTTGCGGGTGACCTTTCCGCTTTCACGGCTATTAAAGTGGTCCTGTCCACCTTTGCGCTTGAGCAGCTTGCCGCTCTTGGTAACGGTGATGCGCTTGGAGAGCGTCTTGCGTGTCTTGAATTTCGATTTCATAAGATGTGGATGATTATTTGCGTGCGACGATGGCCGTGACATTGCCGCCCGTGCGGGTGATCGGCGTCTCGATGACGGTTGGAAACTTCTCGTTCAGGCGGGCGATATAGGCTTGGATGCGGTCTCTAGCGATTTCGCCATGTTCTTTTTCGCGGCCGCGCAGGCGGATCTCGATATTGAGCTTATGCCCTTCAGCCAAGAAGTCCTGGCCTTGGGTCACGCGGACATCGAAGTCCCCCTGTCCCATTTTGACGGAGAGGCGAATACCTTTCACATCAACTTTTTTGGCATGGGCCTTTTGGGCCTTCAGCTCTTTCTCTTTGCGATATTTGAATTGTCCGTAGTCGAGCAATTTACAGACAGGAGGTGCGGCTTTCGGTGATACCTCTACGAGATCATAACCGCGTTCCATGGCGAGGCCCAGTGCCTGTTGGACAGACATCGGGCCAAGAAAGGCGCCGGTCTCGTCGATCAAGCTGACCTCCGGAGCCTTAATCTGATCATTGACCAGATACTGCACCAATTCTTCTTTTTTTTGGAAGCCGCCGCGGCGGCGATGATGAATTCTCATTAGAGATCGTTATGGCAGAGCTAGGCTCTGATGGTGGAGATGGCGGGTATCGCACCCGCGTCCGAGCATTGGCCCAAGACACTTCATTCACAAGCTTGGACGGCTCACCCCAACGCACGTCGGGCGTCATTCCTGCGGCACGGAGCCGTCGAGAGCGCAGGAACCAAGTTTCCGGGGCCTGTCGTTACGATCGGGAAACAGCGATCGGAACCAAGTACTCAGTATGACGGTCGATCTCAACCTCGAGTACGGAGGATGAGGGACCGGCCGGCCACGTCGCGGTTAGGCGAGGACCGGGGCGAAGGACGGAGCGCTGAATGCCGAAGCAATAGCGTCGCGTACCTTGGAAATGACGTTGGCAGTTGTCATTGTACCTGTGTGGATTGCGGACTCACAGGCGCGTCCGGCTTGCAGTGAATTGGAACGAACGTCGTCGATGCTGATTCATCCCCGTAGATCTTACAGATCGTATTGATTACGGAGACGGCGCATGAGCTCACGTTCTTTGATGCTTTCCCGCTTATCATGGGCTTTTTTCCCACGAGCTACGGCGAACGAGACTTTGATGCGTCGGCCCAGAGGATAGAACGAAAGCGGGACGAGTGTCAAGCCTTTTTGCTGTAGTTTCTCGGTTAATCTACGCATTTCTTTGGCTGAGACGAGGATCTTTCGGCGGCGCTCGGGATCATATTCTTCCTTGGTGCCCGTCTTGGAATAGGGCCGGATTTGCGCTCCGACCAGCCATAATTCGCCTCCGATGGCCTTTACATAGGCACCTTCCAGCCTCCCACCGCCTTCACGCATGGATTTTACCTCGGCGCCGGTCAATACCAAGCCTCCCTCGATGGTCTCGAGGAGCTGATATTCGTGCCGCGCTTTGCGGTTTTCGGCGTAGGGCTTCATACGGGTCGGAGGGTACGGTATAACACATAGTAACATTATGGATAGCACTCCCCGCGTCATCGAGATCTCCACCGGAACC
>CAZYKJ010000099.1:0-1020 GCA_964648065.1 uncultured Gammaproteobacteria bacterium | reverse complement strand
CATTATCAAAACCCTGGCGATCATCTTTGGGATCGTGATGGCTTGGATTTTGCAGGACATTCTTCTCTACACATTTACCGCACTGCTCCTCGCGGGCGTGATGTACCCGTTCGCGCATTGGGCCGCGCGTCATCGTATTCCGAAAGGTCTCGCGGTGTTTGTCGTTTATGTTTTGATGATCGGCGCTTTTGTTACGGCTGTCAGCTTCCTCGTTCCAGCTTTGCTTGATCAAACGAGACTTGCCGCCAGCAATTTTGGCGACACACTTGGCTGGCTACGCGATGCGACCGGAATTTTACGCGAGCTCGCGAGTCATATCGGTATTCAAGCAGGAACGGCGCCAACGTTGTCGGGCGTAGCCACACAAGCGCAAGATGTTGCGCGCGGTTTGCTCACGACATTCAACAGCGTCGCCGGAGGTTTGGCCGGAGCCCTCATCGTTTTTGTCTTGTCATTTTATATTATTATCGAGGAAGACGCGGCTAAACGAGCGTTTCGAAGTTTAGTACCGCCGAGCTATCAAGAATTCGCCAGCCGTTTGGTTTGGCAGGTCGTGGAAAAACTTGGCGCATGGATGCGCGGACAATTGGCGCTTTCGGGCTGGATCACGATCACCTATTTGATTGCGTGTACGGCGATCGGCGTCCCCTATCCTCTTTTGATTGCCCTGATCGCCGGACTACTTGAATTCATCCCCTATCTTGGTGCGATCATGGCCGTTTCCATAACGGTGTTTCTCGCGTTTACCTCGGCGCCGTGGAAAGCGATAGCCGTGCTCATCTTTGCTGTCTGCGTCTATCAGATACAGCAAAACGTGATTGCACCCATGGTGATGAAGCGCGCCGTGGGACTCAATCCGGTCATTAGTATTCTTGCCTTTTTGGTCGGGGCGAAATTATTTGGCGCTGTCGGCGCTATCTTTGCCATCCCGGTTGCTACAGCCTGTTCCGTCGCTGGGGCCGAGTATGTACGATTCCGACAGCAACCATGATTTTTTTACTGATCCGCGGGCTGCCCTGG
>CAZYKJ010000098.1:0-2868 GCA_964648065.1 uncultured Gammaproteobacteria bacterium | reverse complement strand
CTTCGTACTTATCTTTGATGCCGCGCAAAATAGCGAGCGTGTCTTCTTCCGTTGGTTCGTCTACGAAAACAGGCTGGAAGCGGCGGGTGAGAGCCGGATCCTTCTCAATATATTTCTGATATTCCTGAAGCGTCGTTGCACCGAGCGCGCGCAATTCACCGCGAGCAAGAGCCGGCTTCAACATATTCGACGCATCAAGCGAGCCGCCTTCTCCGGAAGCACCGGCGCCGACAAGCGTATGCAACTCGTCAATAAACAAAATGATTTTACCGGCGGATTTCTCGACTTCGCGCACAACCGCTTTCAAGCGCTCTTCGAATTCGCCGCGGAATTTGGTGCCGGCAACAAGGGCTCCAACATCAAGAGCCATGACTTCTTTATCTTTGAGAGACTCCGGAACATCGCCGGCGACAATGCGTTGGGCAAGTCCTTCGACGATGGCGGTTTTTCCTGTTCCGGCTTCGCCAATCAAGACCGGATTATTTTTGGAGCGGCGCAAGAGGATTTGCATGACACGGCGAATCTCCTCGTCGCGGCCAATAACCGGATCAAGTTTTTCTTGGCGGGCGAGGGCCGTCAGATTGCGCGAGTATTTTTCCAAGGCCTGATAGGAGTTCTCCGGTTCGGGGGAATCCACGATGACATTGCCGCGAACATCTTTGAGAGCTTTCAAAATTTCTTCGACGGTAATTTTGTTGCGCTGAAGCAGAGCGGAAACTTCATCGCGATTTTCTGCAAGCGCAATCAACAGGTGCTCCGTGGAAATGTAAGCATCTTTAAAATTATTCGCGGCGCGCTCGGACATCTGCAGGGTCTTTGCGATCTCGGGGGAGAGATAGAGCTGGCCCAAACCGCCTTGGCCGCCGAGTTTTTTGAGGATAGCAGGAACAACGCCGTCCTCTTGTTCGAGCAGCGCTGCGAGCAAGTGAATGGGTTCAAGTGTTTGCTGGCCATTTCCAAGAGCCAATTGCTGGGCCAGGGAAAGGGCTTCCTGGCTTTTTGTCGTAAAATTTTGGGGCAGCATAGTCAATTAGCACTCTACAACATCGAGTGCTAATTGACAAGGCTGCCTTATTGCGGCTTTTTAACTTCTACAGCGCCATTAATATCCTTGTAGCTGATGGTCATGTTGCCGGCACCGGTTGCCAAGGTGAGATAGACGGGCAGATCGTTTTTGATGCAGATGCGATACGGGAAGCGTTGGCCATCATCGGCGACTTGGGTGAGCGTGTAGCGCTTACATCCTTGCGGATCATCCGAGATATCGACGGTACGTGCGCTATTGGCGACGATCGCGGAAACGTCTGTACCGTTCGGAGCGAGTGCGTTTTGGAATAAGTTGGACAAGCTTGTTCCATCCGGTGTTTTGGAAATATCACTCCATGTAGTCGTGCCTTGGCGGAAGAGGATGACTTGGCCGCTGATATACACTTCGGAAATCAACTGTCCTTGCGGCGTCGGAACTTCCAAACGACCAAGGATGCCCTGATCCTTGTTGACGTCGGCCGAAGCTTTGACTGTGCCCTGCGTGGTCGGAACCTCCATGTCGGCGCGATAGGTTTTGGCGATGGCCAAGTTGCGTAGAGCCTGTCTTGCGATCAGGCCTTCTGCAGACGGTCCTTCGGAGTCTTTCGGCCAGGGAGCATTCGGATCAAAGGTCGGTGTTGACGGGGTCGGTGTTCCGGAAACGGTGCTCGGTGCTGCCGCTTGCTGCGCATTCGGCGGACGACAACCAAAACCCGTCAGAGCAAGCGCGCCTGTCAGAACGAGAGAAGGTATGAGCCGCTTCATAGTTTAGAAATTCACCGATGCGACCGGTCCGCAGATGATGGAGTCGTCAGCATTGATGGCGCAAATGCGGTAATAGGTTTTTTTGCCTTTTTCCAAATTGCGATCCTGATATGCGCGAGCATTGACGTCGCTGTTTTCAAAGCGGAACCATTCTTGTTTCGGATAATACGGGTTGCTGTCAATAGTGCTTTTTACAAGGGCATATCCTTTAAAGCCGGGATTCGAATACATTGTCCAGTGAATATCCGAGCCATACGCTGCAACCGTAACCGACGGAATCATTTGAGTAGCTGTAAATGTCGGTGTGCGGTTCGGAGCCGGAGCAGGTGCTGCGGCCGGTTTTGGCGCCGGTTTTTTGATGGCGGTCGGCGGTTTCGCGGCTGGTGCCGTCGTGGTTACGGCTGGCGGCGGGGGGATAACAGCGTTCGGGACTTGCGGTTGTCCCGGCATCGGAATAGGTGTTGTTGAAGGTGCGCAACCGGCACCGAGCAGAACGCAAGCGACGGCGGAAACGAGAAGGGGCATGGCTTTCATATGGGGACATGATAGCTGAAAATGCCGGATTCTGATACAACAGGCGCATGAAAGGGACGCTTTACATGGTTGCGACGCCGATCGGAAATCTGGAGGATTTGACCTTGCGTGCGATCAACACTCTGAAAGAAGTGGATTTGGTTGCTTGCGAGGATACGCGCGTAACGGCAAATCTCCTGAAGCACTTGGAAATCAAGAAGCCGCTTTTGTCATTGCATCATCACTCGAGCAAAGGGCATTTTGATCGTTTGATCGATGAATTGAACCTTGGAAAAAACCTTGCGTATGTTTGCGATGCGGGGACACCTGGGATGAATGATCCGGGAGGGATGTTGGCGGAATTGTGTTTTGAACATGGAATGAGTGTCGTGCCGATTCCGGGACCTTCTTCTTTGACCGCGGCGATTTCTGTCTGCGGATTTCCAATGGAGAATTTTTTCTACGCAGGATTTGTGCCGCATAAGAAAGGACGACAAACCTTTTTTCAAGAAATCGCCGAGCGCGAGAAGCCGACGGTTTTTCTCGAGTCCACACATCGCATCG
>CAZYKJ010000097.1:0-2958 GCA_964648065.1 uncultured Gammaproteobacteria bacterium | reverse complement strand
TTCCTCGAAGTCGGCCTCGCTCACGCCGACGATGATTTTTCGCTCGCTCGCGCCCTGCACGATCATCTTCGTATTGATCTTTGCATCCGCCAACGCCGAGAACAGCTTGGCCGCCACGCCCGGCGTCTGCCGCATGCCATGTCCGACGACGCAGATCAGCGCCAGTCCTCGGGAAATGTACAGATCATCAGGCTTGCACACCTCCCGAATCTCGGCGAGAAGCGTATCGACTTTGTCCTCGATCTGCTCGTTCTCGACCACGACGCACAGCGAGTCTTCGTCGCCGGGCATGTGCTTGAACGAGACTTCCTCATCCGCGAGGATGGAGAGCAGTCGTCGGCCGATGCCGATCTCCATATCCATCATCATCTTGTGCACGCTGATCACCGAGAAGCCCTTCTTGCCGGCGATGCCCGTCACCGCCCGCTGCTTCTTGCAATTGCTCTCGTGCATGATTCTCGTTCCCGGCGCTTCCGGCTTGAACGAGTTGCGGATGTGAATGGTCTTGCCGGAGTCCCGCATGGGAATCACGGCTTCTTCCTGGAAGACGCTCGCTCCGCGCAGAGCCAACTCGCGCAGCTCGCGATACGACAGCTCCTCGACCGGACGTGCATTCGGCACGATGCGAGGATCGGCCGTCATGAGTCCGTCGACATCCGTCCAGTTCTCGTAGAGATCGGACTTGGTGCCGCAGGCGATAAGCGAACCGGTCAAATCCGATCCGCCGCGGCTGAAGGTAACGATGTCGCCCTCGGGCGTCCCACCGTAGAACCCGGGAATCACCGCGCCGCGAACGTCGCCGAACTCCTTCCAGGTCTTGGAGAGCTCCTCCTTGATCATCTGCTGGGAGAAGCTCTGCTGGAACTTGCGCTGTGAGTTGAAGCGGATGATTGGCGCCGCGTCGACAAACGGAAGTTCGACGGCGGCGGAAAACAGCTTGGCCATCAACCACTCGCCGCGGCTGACAATCCAGTCAGGACGGTCGAGATGCTTCGGAAACTCGTCGCGAATCTCCTGCATGCTGTTTTTGAGCAGCGGTCCGATCTTGACATGACCGAGTCCGCGCTCGATATCGCGAAAGCGATCATGAACGCGATCGAACAGAGCGTCCACGTCTCCCTTCACCTGTGCGGTGTTGAAGACGAGGAAGAGCAGGTCCGTGACCTTGGCATCCTCCTCGTCACGCTTGCCGGGAGCCGACACGACGATAAATCGACGCTTGAAGTCGGAGCCGAATCGTTCGGCTCGAATCAAATTCGCAACGTGCGAAACGCGTTCGGCCGTCGCAAGGGACGAGCCGCCAAACTTGCATGTATAGATCTCGCTCACACAAACCTCCATGGGAAAGAACGTCGAAAGATCCTACGCGTCGACAAATAATTCGTCAAAAGAGCAAAAATGCGATCCTTAGGAATATGCAGATCCCCCGCCGCCGAGCGCAAATCAACCGAATTCAGGATGAAGAAAGCCGCAGCCAAGAACTTACCCCCGAAGCCCTGGCACGACTAAAACGAACGCTGGAACAGCTAGAAAAAGTGGATAGACCCAAAATCGTTGAAGACCTTACCTTTGCTTTGTCACTGGGAGACTTTTCCGAAAATGCGGAGTATCAGGATGCAAAGATGCGTCTCGGCAAAATCGACGGACGTATTTTCTCGCTGCAGCAGCGTATCAAAAACGCCGTTCTGATCGAACCATCCGCTTCCGGAACAATCGGCATCGGCTCCCGTGTAACCATTCGCATGAACAACCAACAACGAGAATACCGAATTCTCGGCTCGCAAGAATCAAATCCGGCGCGCGGCAACATCTCCTATCTCTCCCCGCTCGGCAAAGCTCTGATGGGACACAAAGCCGGCGATCAAATCGAATACAAAACCCCTGACGGTACGATTTCACTCGTCGAAATTCACGAAGTCCTATGAAATTTTTCCTCATTATTGCCGCAGTAGCCCTCTGCATTTTCGTTCTCTGGGATTATTTTGAAACACAGCGTTTGATTAAAATCGGCGTTAATCTTGCCAACAAAGCTGCCCCATTTTCAAAAGACGGTTCCGGACCACGCATTCTCGTGATTGGCGACAGTACAGGCGTTGGAACGGGTGCATCGGCATCAACCACTTCGCTTTCAGGTTTACTCTCCAAAGAATATCCGACCGCTTCCATTGAGAACCGTTCCGTCAACGGATCGCGAACCCAAGACCTTCTCCCACGCTTTGCGGACATCAAAGAACATTACGATTTGATGATGATCCACATCGGCGGAAATGATACCGTTCGTTTTACAGATCTAACGATACTCGACAAAGACATTCGCGGTGTGATCGAGCATGCAAAAAGTATCGCCGACCATGTCGTGATTGTTTCGACAGGGAATGTCGGCACCGCCAGACTGCTCCCGCTCGGTACACGTTGGAGCTTTACGATTCGCACCAAACAAGTCCGTTCCATTTTCCAAAAAGCCGCTTCCGATCTCGGCGCAACCTACGTCGATCTCTATCGCGAGCCCGCTGTTGACCCCTACGCGATCGATCCAAAAAAATATTACGCCGCCGACTCTTTCCATCCAAGCGACGCCGGTTACGAAGATTGGTTTAACCTGATAAAAAAACAGCTCCCTACATTGTAGAGAGCTGTTTTCTTTATGCTTCGTCCTCGCCGTCCAAACCTTCAAGTGCTTCGATAATCGCATCCAGCTTGTCATTCATGACCTTCATCTGATGCGCAAGTTCTGTGATGCCTTCGGTCTTCGGAGCGCGGTCAAAAGATGGAGCGCGTTCCCGTTCACCGAACGACGGATGATCGCCTCCGCGCGAGTGCAAATCATCACCGCCATCGCGCTTGAAGCAGTTGCTGCAATAGACCGGCTTGCGTCCATTCGGTTTAAACGGAACCTCGCAAGTCGTGCCGCACGTAGCGCAAGTCGCCGGAAACAAGGCTTTCCAGTCGCCGCCACGG
>CAZYKJ010000096.1:763-2987 GCA_964648065.1 uncultured Gammaproteobacteria bacterium | reverse complement strand
GTTCGACACGGCAGGAGTAGACACATGGCATTGCCCTGACACCGGGAACGCGACGACGAACGCAAATGACCTCGTGTCGTTTGCGAACTCTAAGCCGTGGGCCTGCGGTGACAGAATCGTGCTCTATGCCGGGGTGACCTATCGCGGGGACACAGCATCTGGCGTCCTAGTTCCGCTCAAGAATCAGACCGGATGCAACGGCAAGATGACTGAAATCGTGTCATCGCGGCTCAGCGAGATCCCGCGTGGCCTGAAGAAGAATTTGGAGAACTATCGGGCTTATATGCCCACAATCGAGGTGGCGACTAATGCCGCCTTTGCTCTGGTGAGTAATGCAGGGGGTGGCACAAACAACTATGCGCTGCGTGGCCTCAGGATCACCTCGCAAGCTTACACTGTGGCAAACCGTTTCCGCATTTCGGTGTTGGTGTTCAATAACGAGTTCAGTTGGACGGATACGAATTTGCGGCTGTACAGTCCTAAAAACATTGAGGTTGACAGGGTGATCGCAGAGGACTACGAACAGGCCGTTTACGGCTACGCCAACACCAGCAACACAGATGGAAATGCCTTTGTGCGCGGCGTATCTCTTGGTATCGACGGGCCGTTCCAGAACCTCTACGTTCACGATTCAGCTTTCATCTTGGATGGGTACACACACTCAAGCGGTACAGGTGGGACAACTGACTGGATAACTATCTCGTCAGCAACAGCCACGAATCCAGCAGTGATCCAAGGAACTACCCTCACGACAGCGCTAGGGATCACGTATAACGCTTCATGTGGCGTGTGCGGAGGACTTGACGATCCAGGGGCATGTGCTACGGCCTGCAAACGGGTGGTGATTCGTGGAGCTACCGGAAGCTGGCTATCGCTCAATGGGCCTCGTGCCGTTCGGGCTCGTGCAGATGGCGACGTGGATGTGTTTATGCCGTCTCCTGACTATGCGGTTGGGCATACCGCTTTCGATGCAAGCGGCTTTGGCGCATTTACCGCTACAAGTCCAACCATGGCCTCGGTTGCGGGGCTTGTGCAATACGGGATTGCGGCATCGGCAACCGCGAGCAACTGGCGCATCATCGACAACTTCATCGAAAGCTGGGCTATGCCGATATTTCTTGGTGGTGCCGATGGGCCACCAATTGATCCAGGGGTCATTCAATCTGGCTCAACCTCAACATCGCTAGTTCTCGATCACGTTCGGAATCTTAGAGTGGGGATGGCGATCACGTTTTCCGTAGCGCCAGGATCGGGTCCATCCGACTATTGCATTTTTGGCAATCCGGGATCTGGCTGCTACGCGACGGACACCTTTCGAGTCGGTAGAGTAACGGCTATATCAGGCACAACTGCCACAATTGAGGCTTGGGGAGTGGACGGAACAGATGGAGTAACTCCACAGACGGGCGGTTCTGCCATTTGGGACACATGGAAACTGCAAGGTATCGAGGTTCGTGGAAATGAGATCTCGCGAGGTTATCTGCAATCCAATGCGTCGGTCGGCAAGGGAGTGGCGGAAGTAAAAAAATGCATCAATTGCCTGTTTGACGGAAATGCGATGGGTGGGTATATGGACTCCGGCAATGTGATGCGCGGGAACGTCGGCGGCACATACTTCATGGAGTCCGTGAACCAGGGCGGAGAGGACCCAAATTTTACAAATCACAACGTCAGGTGGAGTAACAATCTTGGGTCCGGTCAGCTTGGCGGAGGTTCGGCTTCGTGCTTGTGGGCCAACGCAATGATCGGAAACTATGTGGGGTACCACTCGGCAATCACGGCAGAAAAATTGTTCTACGAGCACAATGTTGCTACCGGATGCGAAGCCGTCAGTTTTACTGGTCTTCAGCACGTCAAAACGCTGACCGGCCTTAACTCGCATTTCAAACACAACACGTTCGCGCCGAACATGGCACAGACGAACAGCTACTCGTTTACCTACAACAGCGAATGTATCCCGTCTGGAACAGAAACTTTTCCGTTCTTCCCTGAGATCGGGAGGAATTACAACGTTGGGGTGAAAGACAACATTATTGGGTATGGAGACGGTCCCGTCGTCGGTGCTCCCGATAACGCAACCTGCTGGCCGACCATCGCCAACGACATTCAGAAGAACATCATCGTAGACACCGAGAGCGTGGGAACATCCACGATCAACGCGGCGTTTCCAAATAATTTCCCGGTGGCGGATTACACCGGCTTCTGGGCTGGAACCTGCGCCTAT
>CAZYKJ010000096.1:0-753 GCA_964648065.1 uncultured Gammaproteobacteria bacterium | reverse complement strand
TGCAAGCTGGCGTCAGGAAATTCCAATCGTGGCGCGGCATCGGACGGCGGCGACCCTGGAGCGGACATTGAGCAGGTACAGGATCGGATCTACCGCTGGAGCGAGCGAGCGGGGTTGATTGAATCGGACATGCCTGCATCGCCCAACATGCGGCTGCGGAAAGGAAACTGGACCATCGGATCGACCGCCGCAGTTGTTCGGTTCCAGCTTTTCAATTCGGTGGCCAGCGGGACATGTTTTGTTGAGCTATTCACGAACCGCAACCGGGCAACTGCGCATGGCGATGCGCCGACGCCGCAATTCTGCGCCAGGGTGACGTCGGTAATCAGCGGGAATAATGTCGCCTACACGTTCGGCGCTGGCGTCGCGCTGACAGCGGACACGGCGTACTTCTACAAGATCACCGATGGCTCGCGAGTCATGGTTGGCGAGTTCCGCACGCAGCCTGCCGGATCTGGCGCGGCGGTATCCACGTATCGCTACTCTTCGGCGCGGACAGGGAACCTCTGCACCGATGCGGCGATGACGACCTCGTGCTCGTCGATCAGCAGCGCCGCCACGCATTCGGTCAGTGTGCCGCAAGGCGCGCTCCGCTACTATCAGGCGGCGGGCGGGGCCGTAATCCCGATGGTGGCACGATGAGCCGTATTATGCGGATCTTTGGGCGCGGGGCCGCCGTTGCGTGGGCTGTTATTTGCGCTCTGTCGTGCGTGATTGTTTTGGCTATATGGGTAACGAGTCCTTGCCGTCGAG
>CAZYKJ010000095.1:0-2989 GCA_964648065.1 uncultured Gammaproteobacteria bacterium | reverse complement strand
ATCGAGACGGTTGATTCGTCCTTCGACAAAGAAAAGTTGGAAGAACGTTTCGCGAAACTCATGGGCGGTGTCGGCGTCATCAAAGTTGGTGCCGCGACGGAAGTTGAAATGAAGGAAAAGAAGCATCGCATCGAGGATGCAATCGCCGCAACCAAGGCTGCGATTGAAGAGGGAATTGTACCAGGCGGTGGTGTCGCGCTTCTTCGCGCAGCCGTTGCCCTCGACTCGGTAAAAGCAGAAGGCGAAGAAATGATAGGCGTGAAGCTGATGCGCCGTGCTATCGAGGAGCCGCTTAAAATTATTGCGAGCAATGCTGGCAAGGACGGTTCCGTCGTTGTTGAAGAAGTCAAAAAACAGTCTGGAAACATGGGCTATAACGCCGAAGCCGACCGCTACGAAGACATGGTCGCCGCCGGCATCATCGACCCGGCCAAGGTAACGCGCTTTGCTCTGCAAAACGCCGCCTCGGTCGCAGCCTTATTCCTCACCACCGAATGCGTCATCTCGGAAAAACCGAAAAAGGGAGAAGACGCGCACGATCACGGCGGAGGAAACATGGGAGGCATGGGCGGAGGAATGGGATTCTAAACAATACGCGAACACCCTCGACCAGTCCGGTCGAGGGTGTTGTGTGTTCAGTGAGGCGTCGCCGCTTCGATCTCGTCGAGGATGCGGTCAGCCGCCGCTACCGGATCTTCGGCTTCGGTGATCGGTCTGCCGATGACGAGGATGTCGGATCCGTCGGCGATGGCCGAAGCCGGTGTTCCGGTGCGCTTCTGATCGTTGGCCGCACTGCCTGCCGGACGAATGCCCGGCGTGAGCGTGAGCAGGTCCTTGCTCGTGAAGCTCCGTCGCAGACGCGGCAGCTCCTGAGGCGAGCAGACCACGCCGTCGATGCCGCAGTTCACGGCGATACGCGCGAGCCGAAGTACATGCTCGTCGCGGTACATGCCCTGCGTATTGGCGCGCTCTGCATCGTCGTGGATGTTGAGGGCGATCGCGGGATAAATTCCGATGTCGACGCCCGTCTTGAAGTCGATGCTCGTAAGCACCGTGACGGCAAAGAGCAGGGGACGAGGCTTGTTCTCGTTTTGCAGATGCCATCCGTCCCGCGCCTTGCGCGCTGAATCGAGCATGGACGCACCGCCGGATGCATGAAGCGTCATCAGGCTGACGCCGTTCTGGCAGGCAGCCGTGACAGCTCCGCCGATCTGCTCCGGAATGTCATGCAGCTTCATGTCGAGAAAGACCTTCGAGCGGCCGGCGTTCTTGGCGATCTCGATTGCTCGTTGTGTGCCGAGTGCCGACACGAGCGTGAGTCCGGCCTTGAAGCAGCGTACGTGGTTCTTGAGCTGTTGTACGAGATCCGTGGCCTTGTCGGCATCGGAAGTATCCAGCGCGACGATCATCTTGTCCTTGGCGGCCTCGCGTCTTTCATTCTTCTCCATGATTTCCCCCAGGTGAAAGGTTCCGGCCCTAAGGTTGGGGCGATTTGCCAACATTGTCAAGAATTGCTATACTATCTGCCGTATGGATAACAACATGTCCGCTTCTCATGAGGGCAATAGCCGTCAGGAAGCCCCAAAACCCGCTATGAATGCACCGCACTTTGATCAGAAAGACATTGACGACAACAAGGTTATTGCCGCGTTGTCTTATCTCTGGATTCTGGTATTTATTCCGTTGTTCCTCAAAAAGGACAGCAAGTTCGCACAAGAACACGCCAAACAGGGTTTGGTTATGTTCATCGTCGGATTGGTGGGCATGTTTGTCTTCTGGATTCCGTTGATTGGCTGGTTGCTCTGGCTCGTCCTCGTCATCATGAACATCATCGCCATCATCAAGTGTTTGATGGGTGAGTTCTGGGAAGTGCCGGTTCTCGGCGCATTGCGCAAGAACTTCAATATCTAAGATTTTGAACAAAAAGTCCTCTCGACATCGGGAGGATTTTTTGTTATAATTCGTTACAATATGAAGAATCCGATCGATCGTGGTCCGCTCATGGCTCCGGCTGATGGCGAATTTTCTGGCGGCGGAAAAAAGATCGAATTCAAAAGTAAAAAAGTAAAACGCGAAGCGACTTCTGCGGAAAAGCAGGAGATTCGCGAGAATCAACGTCGTCTGGTCGCTCTTTGGCGCGAAGACGGTATCAAGTGGCGCTCGCAGGAAAACGAAGGCCGTATTCGTCCAACAAACGAGGATATCGCTGCTTTGGAATTCAAGAAATCCCAATTTGCCCAACGCCGCATTTCCGAAGACACGGCCGAAGAATTCGGTCAGCCCCTAGATCGTATTGCCGAAGCCATGGTTCTTGAGCTGCTCGACAAAGACGGTAAAACCAAACCCTACGTTTCCCAACGCGGACCAAAAGTTATTCGCGAAGGCTACAACCTGTTACAGGATGAAGGTATCACGTATTTTCCTTCAGAGATCGACGATTACACTAATGGAACCGATGCGATTTTAATGCTTGCTGATCCGGAAGAGGGTGACTCGGCCTCGGCGATTTCTCTGGATCTCACCCTCGATCCTCAGGCTCTGCTAGAAAAGCGCCGTCGTGATTTGATGCGCATCAACGAGAATGGCGAGGACTTGAAGAGTATTTATTGGTATGACTCGCGTATCAAAACCCGTGGCGAACCGCCGCGCAAAGCGCATGAGCTCTATAAACCGGGCGAACGTTTTAGTAATCCAAAAGAAGGCAAAATCAAAACCATTAACATCAGCGTTTTCATCCCTGACGATTTGGTAAAAGCCTTCGGCTCCAAGAAGTCAACCTTCGAGCAAGCGCATGAAGCGATGGAGCGTCTGGGTCCGTATGTTCTAAACCAGATGAAGATCGAGCTGTCAGAAATGGCTTTGCGTGCCCTGGGTATGATTCTCCAAGGAACGCATGGCCTCGAATTGATCCGTCTCCCGGATCTCGATGAAGTCTTGTCCAAGCTGGAAGAATTGGACAATTCACCGCGCGGCAAAGGGCGCCTGTCTA
>CAZYKJ010000094.1:0-3015 GCA_964648065.1 uncultured Gammaproteobacteria bacterium | reverse complement strand
TGCTCGAGCCGATCATGAAGGTGGAAGTTGTGATGCCGGAACAGTACATGGGCGACGTTATCGGTAACTTGAACTCCAAGCGCGGACAAATCTTGGACATGACGGAACGTTCGGGTGCTCGCGTTGCGAATGCGCTCGTTCCGCTCTCGGAAATGTTCGGCTACTCGACGGACTTGCGCTCGATGACGCAGGGCCGCGCCAGCTACTCGATGGAATTTGCCCACTACGGCGAAGTCCCGAACAACGTGGCGCAGACGATTATTGAGGGACGTAGCAAGAAATAAGAAAAGCAACAAACAAAAACCCCGCTTTGCAGCGGGGTTTTTGGCTCAAGAGTGAGAATGTCGATATACAGGCTAAAATATTTGTATTTCCTGCCGAATCTACTGGTGTTGTGTTTTGTCCATCCGGAACGGAGCTCTTGAACGATGATTCGCGAAACGTTTCACGCGAATAACACAGTCAAATAATACCATATCTTAGCCTTTTTGTCAATCAAATGACTCTTATTAGGGCTAAGGTTGGGCCTTAATACGGGCTTAAAAATGGCCATGTTATCATAGTGTCATGCCGCGATCGGATGTCGCAGGTCTTGCTCCTGTACCTTGGAAGAATCTCCTACGTTCGTATGGACGATTTCTTTTGTTGTTGTGGAGATCAAATCATAGCCTGACGGCGCTTCGTATTTTTCTGCAAATCTTGTCGGCGACCATGCAGCCGTTGCAGATTTTTTTCTTTGCACTCTTGGTTCGCGCCATAACGACCGGAGATGCAGACTCGGCAATTCCGCTTGTGATTGGGACGGCGGTGACGTATGGATTACAGAAACTTGCGGACAATTTGATTCAATCGCAATTAGCGGATTGGGGAGAGCGTTCGGTGACAATTGCGGCGCAGGATGTCGTATTTGAACATTTGACGCGAATGGCTCCGGAGAAGCTGCTTGAACCGGAGATATGCCGCGATCTTGATTTCGTGCGTGAAGATTTGTGGCGCGTGAATAGTTTGCCGACACATTCGGAGACGCTGCTACGTTCCATTATCCAATTGATCGGCGCAATTACACTTGCGACAACGACACCGTTTTGGGTTTTTGGACTCGTGATTTTTGTGGCTGTTTTTCAAGCATTGAATGCGCGATTCGAATCCAATAATGATTTGTGGCAAGCGACATGGAACTCGATCGATGGAAGACGTCTCGAGTATACGAAATATGTTTTCATGATGGGCGAGGAATTTCGCGAGATTCGATTGCTTGGTGCGGCTCCGCAATTTTTGACGCGCTATCGCGAGTCGGCGGCAAGAATTTTGGCACGCTTTAAAAAAACCGGAATTCGGAGTGCGTCAAGCCGTTCAATTTTGGCGTTCGTGCAAGCTGTCGCGTATGCGATTATCGTTTTTGTTTTCGTGCCACAAGCCTTGGAACATCCAGCCTTGCTCGCGACCGTTTATGTTTCATTGAATTTGTTCAGCTTGGTCGGCGAGAGTTTGAGTGGCATTTCCACATCGTTTGCGCGATTGAAATCATCGCTTGGAATCTTGTCGCGCGTTGATCATTTATTGCAAGTGCCGCTTGAGCGAGATCGAGGTCGCCATATTCCGCGTGAGCCGCTCAGTATCGAATTCAAGAATGTTTCGTATCGCTATCGCGGCTCGGATCGTTATGCGTTGAAAGGATTATCGATTACGTTGAATGAACAAGAGCATGTAGCGGTTGTCGGTCAGAATGGTGCGGGAAAATCGACGTTCTTGCGTCTTTTGTCAGGCTTGGACAAGCCGACGGAAGGGGAGATTCTCGTGAATGGAAAATCGCTTGAGTCGTATCGTCCGGCGGAATGGCGGCGTGCGTTCCATTTGTTACTGCAGAATGGAAAACTGTATCAGGATTTTGTGCAGGATAATTTATTATTTGGCTCACCGGATGCACGTTGGGATCAGTATGCGCATTCGTTGTCGAAGAGTTTAAAGATTGCGGGTGCGGATGCCGTGGTACGCGAGTTGAAATCCGGATTGAATACATTCATCGGCGACTGGGTCGCGCCGCCGGATATTACGCCGCAAAATGTTTCGGGTGGACAGCAGCAACGACTATTGATTGCGCGCACGCTGATTCACGGCGGACGCATCATTGCTTTCGACGAACCAACATCGGCGATGGACTCGATGGCGGAGACGGCGTTTTTTGAGAAATTAAATGCTTCGATGAAAGGACGTGGGATCATCTATATTTCGCATCGCTTCTCGACCGTGCGCCGCGCGAATCGCATTCTTGTTTTTGAAAATGGTGCATTACAAGAGGATGGAACGCATGAATCTCTACTCGAAAAGAATGGCCGCTATGCGGAACTCTATGCGGAGCAGGCGAAGTGGTATCAATAAACGTTGACGTCTCGCATCTCACGTTTCAAGATGCGGAGCATATGTCATTTCAGCGTATTTTGGAGACGTCGCGGCGTTTGGGGACGCCGTTGATTGTGACGGACGCGGCGGGACGTGAGCCGATGGTGGTTATGCCGCTTCAGGCTTATGAGCGACTTTCTGAAGGGGGTTCACGCAGTGAAGGTCGTAAGTCGCAAAAAACGACGATTGTAGATGAGCCGAGACGTGTGGAAATCCCGGTTGAACGGGTTGAGACGAAGGAGGTTCAAAATACGCCTGATTTGTTAGAGGAAATCTCGATTAAAGTGATGGAAACACAGGATTTGCCTGTAGATAGCGAAATTTCTATGGAGGAGCGCTTTTATCTTGAGCCTATGGAAGGTCAGGAAAATAGCTCAGCCTAGCAGGAAAAGAGACCACAACCCTAAGCTCTTGCGCGTTTTTTTAGCCTCTGCTATCCTCTCCGCACTCGCTTAACTGCGAACATTATTCTTATCGGCTTACTTTTTAGTCACGCAATACTATGGCGGACAAATTTCTGCGCTCCAAGCCGCACGTCAACATCGGCACCATTGGCCACGTTGACCACGGCAAGACGACGCTGACGGCGGCGCTGACGAAGATCGGCGCGGAGCG
>CAZYKJ010000093.1:0-3042 GCA_964648065.1 uncultured Gammaproteobacteria bacterium | reverse complement strand
GAATCAGAAAGTAGCGGCTCGGTCGCGGTTGCCGACCAAACCATGAGCTTGTCGAAATCCTCGCTGATCAACTCGCTATCAGGCTTGCCATCGCGGACAAAACCTTTGCGATCGCCGAGCGAAACCGGGTGATAGCCCTTGGACAAAGCCTCGCTCCAGAGCGGCTGGATATCGAATGCGAATGAGGCTTCATCGCGGAGAATACCGAGTTCGGCGAGAGGGACTCGGAGAGGACGGACTTCGAAAGAGATATCGACGGAATCGTAAGCGCCGGGCTGTCGGGCGGAACCGTAGACGGGTTCTTGGGTGATGCGTTGGCCTGTCCAGCCGTCGGGTTGAAGGCCGGGTGAAGTGACGCGTTCGCCGGGCTGGAAGGGATTAAACCATGGAGAGCGGCCGTCGAAGGCGAAGCTGAATTGGGCGACGCCATTAGCCGGAAAACGCTGGGACAGGATAAAGCCCGCGAAGAGGAGCGCGGGAATCCAAGCGAGGATCATGGCGATGATCCGTAACCAGACGGGAAGCTTCATGGTTTGATGGGTTGCAGACGGTACAGAATTTCGCGGCCAAAGGAACCGAGCTGTATCGGCTCAAGACCAACTTTGCGCCATGCATCGGATTGGGACTGGCCGAGGGGTCGGGCGAAAAGGCCGACCTGTATCCCCTGCTCCGTGGCTTTGGAAAGCTGGGCGGCCTGCTCCATGTCCGGCAAAGGCGAGACGCCGCGATACTCGGGGAAGAAAATCTTATCCGAACGCTCAGAAAGGATAATGTCTCCTTTTTTGAACCATTGAGCGGTAGCATCATGGATCTCGGAATAACGGATCAGCACTTGCTTATCGGTTATCAAACCTTCGGCATCGGCAGCATAGGCACGCCAGATTCCGGTGAACGCGAGGATCACAACCATCACTCCGTTGATCTGTTTACCGTATTTCGCGATTGATGCGATGCGATACAGATACGCCATCGCGAGGCCCGCGAGAAAACCGATCGGCATGAGATAGCGAATATAGGAATTTCCGATGGTCGCGAGGCCGTTAATGTTGTCGAGATATTTTCCGTTGCCGTAGTAAATCGCGAGCGACAAGAACGTCCATGAACCGAGCGCGAAAATGATTCCGATTTTCCCGAGTGAGCGAAAATCCCATTTTCGTTTTGCTGCCGTCGAGATCACAAGGAAGCCGATCATGAGCAATGGAAGCAGCCATGGGAAAAGCGGACCGATCAAAAAGGTCCAAGCATTGTAGGCAATGTTTTTTGGATGAATGCCGAAGGGGAAAAGTTCAGGCGTGACGGAGTTTTGCTGAATGTTTCCCGCGGTGGAAACGACATTTCCTTTGAGCCAATATCCGGCTTTCCAGAATCCTCCGTAAACCATTTGCGCTTCACCGATGATTGGAATGAGCGCGATCAAAAGACCGAGGAGAACCCATCCTGCTTGTTTGAGGGTCGGACGCCAATTCCAACCGAGGAAGACAAACCATGGAAGGAGCCAGAACATTTCGACGGGGCGGATGGCCATCATGAGGCCGGAGAGGAGACCGAAAATGACGAGCTGATATTCACGCGGTTTGAACAAAATCACGTCGCGGAAAATCCATGCGCTCCAAATCGCCAGTGAGATGAATCCTCCATTCGGAAATAGCGAACGGTTGCCGTAGAGAATGATTGCTGGCGCTGTGTAAGCGACGACGGTTCCGATTATCGCATTCACTTTTCCGAGCGGTCGTAGCAAGCGATAGAAGGGATAGATCGAAGACAGGATCACTATCATCGCTGCAATGGAAGCGAAGTATCCGATGAATCTAATGAACCAAGTTAGTATCCAAGGCCAACCTAGGAAGCCGACGGGGACGATTTCGGGTCCATAGGAAATCCAAGAACGTGGGTGAAGCCATGGGATGTCGGTCGCCAATTTGTCTGCTACGGCGATAGAGCCGGTTTGCACCCATTGTTGGGCTGCATTGAAAACACCACTCTCGTCCGGGGAAAGGAAGGATTTTTGACCGGAAAATGGCAGATACGACAATAAGCCGCCAATGATCAAAAAGAGCAGGGCTAAAGCTAGCTTTTCCTGTTTTTCCATCCGCTCCATACATGCTAACCTTACCGTATGCGTCGTTTTTCTTCTACTGCGGTCGTAAGCCTTAGCTTACTGGCCCTCATTACTCAGCCCTTGGCCGTTTTTGCCCAAGACGCTTCTTCGACGGATTTGATCCCGGCCGAGGATATTGCGAATGGCTTTGATCCTGATAATGTGTTGAATGATCGAGACATGTTTGAGATCGGGAATGCCACACAATCCTCGGTTCAGGCCTTTCTCCAGCAGCGCGGTACGCTCGGTTTTATCAAGATCCGCGATATTGATGGCGTCGATAAACCGCCGTCGGAGATTATTTGGCGCGTTGCTACCAGCTATCACATCAACCCGAATTATTTGATGGCGTTGATTCAGAAGGAACAAAGTCTTGTCGAAGATTCGGATCCGTCGCAAAAGCAATTTGATTGGGCTGCAGGTTTTGGTGTTTGTGATAGCTGTGCCATGAGTGATCCTCGCATTCAGGCCTATAAGGGTTTTGCGAATCAGTTGGAATATGCGGCCAAGCAGCATCGTGAGCGTTATTTGTTCCAGCTGCTTGCGAAAGGCACGACGGTTTCCGGATATGCCCCGGGCAAAGTTACGAAGGTTGATAACATGGATATCAAACCGGCAAATAATGCGACGGCAATGCTCTATACGTATACGCCGCATATCCATGGCAATTTGAGCTTGTGGCATATTTGGCGCCGCTGGTTCTCCTTGAGCTTCCCGGATGGAACATTTGCGCAAGGAAAAACATCGAAGAATATTTATTTGCTGCGCTTGGGACAAAAGCGTAAATTCACCAGCAAGCTTGCGGCCGCGAGCATGGTTGATCCGAGCAAAATCGTACAAGTCGAGGACAGCCAGCTCTCGGCCTATCCCGATGGACCGGCCATTGCGTATGCGAATTATTCGATTGTCGAGACGGAAGATGGTAAACGCTATCTGCTCTCCGG
>CAZYKJ010000092.1:0-3236 GCA_964648065.1 uncultured Gammaproteobacteria bacterium | reverse complement strand
TCGACAAGAGACGTTTTGCGATCAATGATCTGCAAGATGCGATCGTTCGGAATCGTGATAATTGCATCCACTTGTCCGACGAGCTTTTCAAACCCCTGTTCGGCGATCGCGCGACGCTGTGCTCCCTCGAAGGCGAATGGCTTGGTTACAACTGCGACGGTAAGTGCGCCAACTTCTTTCGCGATGGACGCAACAACCGGAGCCGCGCCTGTTCCTGTTCCGCCACCAAGACCGCAGGTCACAAATACCATATCCGTGCCCTTGAGCAGCTCACGAATTTCATCCGCGCTTTCCTCGGCGGCGCGTTGGCCGACTTCCGGATTCATTCCGGCACCCAAACCGCGAGTTACCGTCTTTCCGAGATGAATCTTATGCGTTGCTTGCGACTTATGCAGAGCCTGCACATCGGTATTCATGGCCACAAAATCCACGCCGCGGATTTTGGACGCAATCATACGATCGACGGACGAGCCGCCTGATCCGCCAACGCCAATGACCTTTATTTTTGCAAAGGTCTCGATTTCCGGTTTTACTTCAGCCATATGATTGAGTACATGAATAGTTCATTTTTCCCTTCATTGACACAAAAAAAGTTCATTACCGGATGACGATACCCCTCACGCGTATGGGGGTCAAAGAATCTCTGTCAAGGAATGTCGTCCCAAGCTATGGGATGAACGATTTGAAAATCTTTTTGAACGGACTTGCGGCTTTTTGCAGCCATCGATCGCCGGCCTGCAGTCCTCCGGAGCGAATCAGTTGCGGATCATGCTCGTCTTCAAATCCGTAGAGCAGCAATCCAATGGCCGTTGAGTAGGCGGGGTCTTGAAGCGTCTCGCTCAACGGTGAAGCAATTGGCGGAAGCGGAGACATCGAGGCTGGAAGGCGAAGCGTGTGACGAGCCATGTCCACCATCCCGCGCAGTTTGGCTCCCCCGCCCGTCAGAATGGCGCCAGCTGGCAGCAATCCGGAACGATTGATCTTGCGGAGTTCCTGCTCTACTTTTTCAAACAATTCCTCGACACGTGCTTGTGCGATTTCCGACATGAAGCGCGGTGAAACCAATTCGGATTCCGGCAAACCAAGCTCACGCAGATCAATCATGTCGTATTGTTGAACGCTATCCGGTACCGCGCTTACGAAGGCCCGCTTGGCGGCTTCGGCGATCTCTAAGGATGTTCGAAGTCCGATCGCAATGTCGCTTGTGATGTGATCGGCGCCGATGGGGATGACGGCTGCATGAATCAACTCCCCGTCTTCGAAAACAGCGACGGAAGTCGTCGAAGCGCCGATATTTACAAGAACACAACCCAGCTCGCGTTGGCGATCATTCAGTGCCGCTTCGGCGGCGGCTAGGGGTGAAAAGACTAAACCGCTCACATCCACGTTGGTACGCATCACGGCTTGCGTCAGATTTTTTACATGACTCGCAAGCCCCTGAATCAAACAGACTTCTGCCTCGAGTCGAACGCCCTGCATCCCGACGGGACTGCGGACGCCCGGCTGATCATCAACGGTAAAGCGCTGGGGAATGCGATGTAGTATTTCAAAATTAGCCGGTGTTGCATTGGCGGATGCCATGTCCAAAACACGACGCTCATCCTCTTCGCGAATTTCCGAATCCGGACGCGAAACACCGACCACGCCCTTGGCGTTTTTGGCCTGCACGTGAATTCCGCCGATCCCGAGATAGGCGTCATTCACGGGTACACCAATTTGTCGTTCGACACGATCGAGACATTCGCTGACCGCACTCGTTGCATCATCGAGAGATTTGATTGCGCCTTTGGAAATACCGAGCGACGGAACTTCGACAGCGCCTATCAGGTTGACGCTCTCGCGCTTGTCCGGACCTACCACAATCTGACCAACCGCAAGGCGGATGGCTGAGCTTCCGAGGTCGATTCCGGCAAGGATGCGGTCCCTCATAGCTGATTAATCATCAGGTAAAGCTTTGGTCCAAGAATGAGGAGGCCTAACACGACGGCAAAAATTGCGGCGACAAGCACAGCCCCAGCCATCAAGTCCTTGATGTCACGGGCATACTCACTTAAACGGGGCTTAGCCATGTCGACGAGCCGTTCAACGCTGCTGTTCACCAATTCTAGCACCAGGACAAACATCGCAACAAGCAGAAGAATAGAACGCTCCCAAACAGCAAGCGGAAGCAGGGTTATTAGGCCGATGAGGATGATTGCGGCTAGGGCCTGTATACGAAAACTACGCTCGGCCCGCAACGCAAGACCGATGCCGCGAAGGGCATGACCGAAACTCTTAGAAAGCGAGCGCAGCGAATGCATAGTTACAGAACTTTTTTAACCGCTTGCTCCTGCAATCCAAACATACGCTTCTCTTGGGCCAATGTCACATGATCATAGCCGGAGAGATGCAAAATGCCGTGGGCGAGCAAACGGAGCAACTCTTCTCGCAACGTAATTTGACGTTTCGAGGCTTCGTGTTTGGCGTATGTCGGGCATAGTACGAGATCGCCAAGCAGCTCTCTCCCCTCTTTCCCCGCTTTGCGCACAGCCGGATCAGGATTGAAGGAGAGCACATCCGTTGGTTTGTTGATTTTTCGATACGTTTTATTCAATTTTTGAATCGCGTTTTCGGTTACGAACGATACTCCGACATGACGCGGTTTGCGTAGTCGGAGTATTCCGGACATCTCATCCCCTAACCGGCGAAGATCCGCGGGTTTGAGGGCGGCCGGCAAGCGCGTGGCGCAGTCGAGCACGATCATGGCGTCGAGGTTGAGGTAACCGTTGATGAAGTGGAGATAAAATCGCCAGGACCTTGAAGATTCGCATTCGCCGCTTCCGGACTCAGGACCGGTGCACCCGACAAACGTAGCGAGTTAAGTATCATTTCAAATGTCGTGCGGAAATTGATGAATGGCTTTGAATCATTATCGTAAACGATTTTGAATACCTTGCCGTCCCAGGCGAAGAAGGCATCGAGACGATCGGCTCCGAGGATGCCTTCGAGGCCGCCTTTGGTTGTGATGTCACGGACCGAAGCGGTTGAGACGCCAGGGTTTTGCGCCAAGTACCAGTCACGAACCGAAAGACGCTTAGGATTGTCCGCGAGCTCGATACGGAAAGTTTCGCCTTGGCCAGAAAGAATGGTGGCGCGCGAACCATCGGCTGCGTACAGCGTGGCAGACCAGGACTTTGGAACGAAGATAGACCAGCCTGATGGAGCAACGAGCGGAGTCACAAGACCGGAGTCAACGA
>CAZYKJ010000091.1:0-3324 GCA_964648065.1 uncultured Gammaproteobacteria bacterium | reverse complement strand
TCGCCGGCGACATACCGTTAGCCCGCCGGATCAGCTGCTCATTGGATGGCCAGACAATCAGCGCGCTATCGCCATAGAGTGTTGTATCCGGATGGAATGACAGCAGCGCATCCAGGATTGCCAGAGCGCGATCGGTTGCGCCCAGGGCCATCCGGGTTTCCTTGATGTTCTGGAAGACATGCCATTTATGGACGGATACGCCCGCCGGCATGGCCTTGGCCGTGACCTGGCTTGAAATCATGCCAAGTGTCATCGATCGCCGCCCAAAGGGCGTCGTTGAGATATGCGTTTCCATTGTCCTTCACCTGTGTTCAGGCAAAAGAAATCTGCTCGCCGAAACGGCGCTGAGCCTCATCAGCTCTTGACGGTGATTCTCGGAAATGCGATTCTCTAGATACCACTCATGAGAAGGGCTTCCGGGACACTGTTTCGGGGGCCTTTTTCTTTTGCGCGCTACATTTCCGTCTATCTTTCCTCGTTCTCACGCTGCTTGAATTCGCCGTAGAGCCGGTCGAGGTTCGCGGCGAGATACCGGCCAAAGCGACTGGCATCCTTCGATTTGAAGGAAACCGCGAACATCTTGCCGGAATCCGTCAACTCGGCGGACAGGGTTTTGTCCTCCGGTTGCCATTTGGTCTTTGCCGGTTTGACACTTCCGTCCCGGCGCGGCCGGTCGGTGCGCTTCAACTCTGCCAGCAGCAGATCGAAGCGAGCGTCTGATTTTGCTTCGACGAAGGGTTGCGAGGTCACGAACACCTCCGCCGCCGTCCGGTTTGATGGCCTCTCGATCGTTTGGGCGAAGTCGAGCCAACGATCTCGGCCGATTCCCTTGCATGGACCGATCGCTCTTATGAGAGCTTCTGGCACGCGACTTGTCACCGATAGCATTCTCGTCAACATCGGAGCGTCGATCGTTAGGGCTGCCTGAATGGTCGAGCGTTCATAGCTCCGATCCAAAAGCTGCTGTGCAAACACGGCACGCTCGATGAAGGACAGGTTCTCGCGGGCAGAGTTCTCCTGCCCCTGGGCGATCACATGGTCGACGTCGGTGACTGGCTTGACGACAGCTTTTACGGGGCGGCCGAGAAACCGCGCCGCTCGGAGACGGCGATGTCCAAAGACGGCCTCGTAGCGACCCTCCTGCTTCGGATGAGGCCGTGCGAGAATTGGGGTTTCTTGCCCATGCTCACGGATCGCATTCACAAGCTCTTGGAACGACCCGTCGTCGTCGTCTTCCATGCGATCAGACACGAAGGATGAATCGACGAGGGCGGTATCAAGCTCGACAACGGATGCGCCCTGAAGATACTGGTCGGCTTTCGCCGCTTTCTCGGCTAGCTCCCCAATTGAGGCGAGCATGTTTCGTGAAGCTCCGCGTGCAGCGTAGCCCGGCGCCGGTGTGCGCTCCTGCTGCGAATCGGCCTCCGCACCCTTGATGTTCCGAAAGATATCGCGACGGGCCATCTTACGGTCTCCAGATTTTCTTTAAGCCGCTGTTTAGACGCCAGAAATCGCCCGCGTGTACGGCTGACAATTCATTGATCATGGCGTTCTGCCCCATGCGGAGAGGATGAGACCGATGATCTCGGAGTTGACCGCATCCACGGATTCCCGTGCGCGGTCGTAGGTCGAGGGGACGAAAGACGATCGCTCAACCTCGTAGAGGCTTTGTTTGGTCAATCCCGCGTCGGAAATCGCAGTTGATTTCACCATCGGATTTCGGAGCATCTGACGAGCGAACATCGATTGCATCAGCCCAACCATTTCCTGCTGCGGTATGTCTCCTGGCTCGTACCGCGTGACCAGGTATCGGAACCAGTCCAAAGAGACCTTGACGTTTGCCGCTTCTATGCTCTTCAGAATTCCGCCAAGCATAAGCAGGAACTGGCTCATCGACATGATATCGAGCATCTGAGGATGAACGGTGATGAGTACCGACGTTGCAGCGGCAAGGGCCGTGAGCGTCAGGTAGCCCAACTGCGGAGGACAATCGATCACCACGACATCGTATCGATCATCCACCTCAGAGAGGGCACCGCCGATACGAGTGTAGAAGGTTCGTCCAGCGACCGAATCTTGGGCGTGCATCGCAATCGGCGTCTCGTACTCGTATTCCTGCAGCTCGAGATTCGCCGGAGCGATATCCAAGGACGGAAAACTGGTCGAACGAATAACCTCGGAGATCGGTTTGCGATTCTCGTCATAGCGAAGTGATTCATACAGGGAGAGATTGCCATCGATCTCCGGCTGAATGCCGAACAGCGCAGTGAGCGACGCTTGAGGGTCGAGGTCGATCGCCAGAACCCTGAAACCTTTCAACGCGAGATGCTGCGAAAGGTGAGCAGCGGTCGTCGTCTTGCCGCTGCCACCCTTGAAATTGACGACGGCGATGACCTGCAACTTGTCGTTCTCCCGCCGACGCGGGGAGCGGTCGAGGAGAGTGCGCAACTCCTCTATCTGCGCAGCAGTGTAGTGGCGTCTGCCGCTCGGCGTCACCTGAGGTTCGACGCCTTTCCCTTGAAGGTGAAGCTTCTTCAGATAGCTCGGCGAAACACCAACAAAATCTGCGACTTCAGCGAGCGAGAAGCGCCGGAGCTTCTTTTGCGCATCGGGCGGAAAGTTCTCAATCCGCAGCATGTCCAGACGACGGGAAATCTCGCTGCTCTGCTGAAGGATGGTATCAGCAAAGGATGCCTCTGGTTTCGAGTCGGGGAGATTCACGCTCATCGTCGCATGATGTCCTAGTGTCGATATTTTCCCGAAATCCGGAAATTATCGTGACCATCGCTTGTATCCCGATTCTGCGCAAGCGGAATAGGGTTAACAAGACCTTAACGAGGCGACCGTGAACGGCTGCCAGCCGCTTCAGAAACGAGCCTTTTCTCGTTATAATCCAATGCCATACGGCGCTGGCTCGCGAACGCTGCGACCCAAGGGCGACTAATACATTTACTAGTGTGTTTTGACCCTTTCAGCGGGGTGAACCGGCAACATTATCCTACGGACCCGACTCAACACGCTCCGCAGCGAGAATCGCACTCATACTTTCGCTAGTCGCGACGAGAACCGCGTCGTGGCCAATTGTCTCCGAAAGCAATCGAATCGGAGCAATACTGATGCAGGCCATGGCCCTTGCTGCTCGAAATCACGCTGAGATGGACGACGCCGCCCCCATCGCTGGCTCTCTGCCCGCCGACAAGTCCAGTTTCGTTCGTCCGGCCGGATACGGCTCGGCGTTCGGTGCTTGCCGCGCGCAGTCTGAGTGAGCGACGAGGACCAAACCATGGCCCAGCTTCGTTCTCATCCGCGCCTGATCCGCAAACT
>CAZYKJ010000090.1:0-3395 GCA_964648065.1 uncultured Gammaproteobacteria bacterium | reverse complement strand
AAGCCAAGACAATCTCGAGCGACTTCCCGCTGGATCGAGAAAGACGGAAAGCGCATCAAGATTTTGAAGGCGCATATTGGAAATCCTATGGAAGGGTTGCCGACAATCACGGGAACTGACGGACAGATTCTTGTTCTTGATCGTCTTCAATTAGAAGGAAAACCGCCCCTTGATGGAGCGGCTTTCCTGCGTGGTTATCGCAATTGGTGAGTTTACTGCGTAATGGTCTGCGCTTCCATGGTGTAGCTGGAAGTACCCGTGCCATTTTGCGTCTTTACCAAGCCTACGCCCTTCACGTACCAAGCCGTATTATGCGTGGTGGTGTTTACTGGTCGGCCGCCAACGGTTTGATTGATGGTGATGGTCTGATCAATTTTCAATGCCTTGTAGGTTCCGGCAGGCACGGTCACCGATTCCTCGGATAAGACCTTACTTACGGAATTTGTGTCGACAATCATTCCATTCATCATTCGGCCCATCGCGCCCGTGTCCGTTGAAACAATCTTCACTTTGGTATGCGTGTTCCAGGTCGTTCCGACGGCCGGATTAGCCGGGAAAATATCGCCGGACATTTCTTGAACATCATAGCTGATATTCAAACCGGAGAAGGCTTGAGCGAAGTCAAAGTAGCCTTTGCCCTTGATCGTGCCGTTTTCACAAACCAATTCTTGATTGATATGCGAGACTTTTCCGTTGACCGTGATCTCGTATTCGAGCTTGATATTAGTTCCATCGTGCTGGGGAACGGAGATTTTAAACGGAATATCTTTTCCACCCACATGTGAAATGTAGGTGATAGAAGAACCTTCTTTCAGCGGATAATAGTCGCTACCGCAAGCGCTGCGTGCACCGGCTGTTCCCGGCATGGCAGGCGTGGAACCCGTACCGGACGAACCCGGAGCAGGAGCGGCACCACCGCAACCGGCACCTAAAAGAGAAACCGTACCGATCACGGCTACGAAACGTTGAAGTTTTTGCATATGACAGCAGTCTATCAGGCAGCCAAAATGAGAACAAGCAAACCTAAAGGATGATTCAGGTACGGCGTAAAAAAGTGGACGATGGCCAACGTGATGATGATGGGCGCGAGCTCGGGACGCTTTTTGATAATCGAGCCGAGCAACCACAACACCACGAACGGACCGAGTATGCCGAACTTGATCCAGAAATCCATCCAGCCCCATTCAAAGGCATAGGTCGTATATTGTCCGCCCGTTGCTTGGACGATGCGGGGGTCGGCGCTTTGATAGGTGACGGTTGCGCCGAAGCCATGGCCGAGTATGGGAGATTGCATCGCCTTATCGAAGAGTATCGGGAGAAGTTCCCAGCGCGAAGTCGCAGCGCTCTCCCCTGCATCGACGCGGGCCGTAAACCAAGAGATTGGGCTACCGGCTGTCGAACGAGGGAGCGGGAACAACGCGATGCCTATGAGTGCAATGAAAGCGAGGGCACCGGCTACGAGCATTCCCTTAAACCAAGAAGTCCATGTCTTGCGTCGTAAAACCTCTAGGAAACAAATGAAAAAGCCGGCGGCCAGTCCGATCCAGAAACTGCGGGAGAAGGAAATTAAAATCGCGAGAAGACAGAGCGCGAGCGCAGACCAATGCTCTTTGCGAACACGATGTTGCGCGGCGCGCATCGAGAGATAGACAGCGCCGAGCAAAGCGTAGATTTGGGATTGGATGAAGATACGAGCAACTCCGCCATCGCCGAGAAGCGTAATCTCCCCTACTCCAGTGCGGCGAATCCAGCGATTGAGAGGTTCGAGGAAGGATGAGCTGAAAGCGTGAGAGAAAAAGTAGAAGAGCGCGATAGATTTCAGGATCAACCAGAAAATACCTATCATGATTATCGGCTTAAGTGTGGCCCAGAATTTCTTGGAGTCTTGCGCGATCAAGTCTTGGATGGGGAAAATCAGAAGGAGAGCGCCCCAAGCGTTCGCGTCGGCGTAGACGAATGGTTGATGTTGGAACAAGCCGCGTACCATTCCGTAGGCAATCAGGACGAAGAGCGCGCTGAAGGCGGGAGGGATGGTGCGCTTGAAATGGCCGCGGCGTGCGGCGAACCAGCCGATCATGAAGGCGGCGAACAGAATGATGCGGATGGAAATGCCGCCGTCATTGGCTGCGTTGGCGCCAAGAACAAAGAGACGGCCTTTGGAACCGACGAGAAACTCGAGGACGAGGTATGAGAAGGCTACGGTCGGTTTTTTGTAAGCTAAGACCAACATCGCGACACCTAATATGACGGCGATAGTGGAATTGAGTGTCGGATTCCAGGCGGCGGCTGTGGAGAGTAGCTCTAGCGATATTAAGAGTGCGGCGGGTCCTGCAACCTCGATTTTATTTTGTGTGCCGACTACTAGATCATGCTTTTTTCGTACTATGGATTCAGCATCTTGATACTTTCGGACGAGTTTTGGGGTCCAACCGATTTCATTCCAAGGAAGATCATAAACGAAAGCAGGGAGCCATTGGCTCATGCCAGTTTTTCTGGGCTTCAATGAAAAAAGCACTTCATCGATCCAGTAACCGCGTTTTCCCTGTTCGGACATCGTCAAAAACAAATCCCAATCTTGGAATTTCTTGAGCGATTCGTCGAAGCCTGGGAAAGCTTTGCGGCGGATGAGAGCACTCGTGTGAATGTAATTCCCCTGCTTCAATGCGTCGGCGTCGAACGGACGCGACTTGAAAAGCTTCCAGCCCCATTTGAAAGATGGGTAAACAAAGTCGGCTTCGGGATGGGACTCGAGAGCTGCGAGCATTTTCGACAATGCGGACGGAATGAGTTCTGCGTCTGCGTCGAGAAAGATCACGTATTCGCCTTTGGACTTGGCGAAGCCGGCATTACGCGCGGCCGGAGCGCCGAGGTTTTTTTCGAAACGAATGTCGGCGTTTTTTACAGGCTCTGATGAACCGTCGTCTACGATGATTAGCTCAAAATCTTTTTCTGTTTGTTGATGCAGCGACTTCAAGCACTCCACGAGTTCATCAGCGTGATTGAAAACTGGGATAATAACGGAAATCTTGGGCATACTAATCCTCAAGACCTTCCACCAAGCGTCGGAAATAGATGGCACGATCCTCCCAGCGGAAATCGCGCTTGGCTCGCAATTGTCCAGCCTCACCAAATTGGCGGCCAATATCCGGACGATCGACGAGAGCTTTGACGGCTTCGGCGATTTCGCGTGGATTATGCGGATCAACAAGCAGACCGGTCACGCCATCGACGACCGCTTCAGGAACTCCCCCGCTTTTGCCGGCGATAATCGGTAAACCAGCCATCGCCGCTTCGAGGAAAACAATACCAAACCCCTCAACGTCTGACGTCTCCTCACGAACGGGGAGGACAAAGGCGTCGGCTGCGGCATACCAAATATTTCGCTCAAGATCCGT
>CAZYKJ010000089.1:0-3471 GCA_964648065.1 uncultured Gammaproteobacteria bacterium | reverse complement strand
GTGGCAGCCGGCGCTTTCTTTCCGCCTCCAAAAGTCGAATCTGCGATTCTGCGCATTAGTCCGATGTCGCATGCCGAGCGCCTCGCCATTTGGGGTATGGATACGGAAAAGATCATGGCCGTGGCCAAACTCGGCTTCGCGCATCCACGAAAAAAGCTGTCATCCAATCTCGGCATCAAGGATCCGGAGGTATTTATCGAGCTTGGTCTGGACCCGAATATCCGCGCCGAAGATTTGCGCGTCGAGGATTGGGTTCGTCTAGCAAAGCGCTAAAACTATTTACCAAGAAAACCGCCATCGTCCTGTGGTGGCTCGGGGACGGGTATAGGTTCTACTGTTTGAGTAGGGGCTCGAGGGACCGGTGCTGCTGTCGGGATTGGCGCTGGCGTACTCGGAACGGGAGCAGGGGGTGCAGTTTTTGGCGCGGATTGCGGCAAAGGAGCATCCTCGACTTCAGCCTCCCAATCTTCTTCCATGGACCGCATCGCGCGACGTTTCAAGAAAAAATGTAGCGGGAAAAATAACAGACAAATCACCAGTACGGCAAAGTGAATCCATTTCTCCCATGAGTAGAGAGAGGCGATCACGCTAAACGGGGCGTAAAAGAAGGAAAAAATGGCTACGACAGCCGCGAAAAGCAGGTTTGTCCAATACCATACGCGAACCCAGGTATCGCTTTCTTTAAAACCAATCTGTAAACCGCTCACCGACAAAAGGATGTAGGGAAAGAGGTATGCTGATCTCCAGCGCGTGCCATTGGCAAACAAGTCGTAAAGAAAAGGCGCAATAACAAAATAATAGGCCAAAGACACAATCCGTACACACCATCGTTGGCCGGTCATCGTGGCTTCAGTTTTGCCTCCAACGAGCGGCGTCATGCGTTCAATTCTATCAATCGCTAACCATGATGGGAAGAGGCGTATTTATTTGATATACTCTGTACGAGACATGCGCTTCAAACCTCTCCGTTTTTTTACCGGCGCAGTACTTTCTTTTGCGGCGGCCTTTTTAGGTGCGCACCTCTTGTTGGCTGCCCAGCCCTCAACGAACTCTGCGGTTTACCTTTCGCGTCCTATTGTTTCAACGAGTACTTCCCTTGCCTTTACATTCCTTACCGGAATCAATCTCCCGGCAGACAGCTCGATCACGCTAACGCTGGACCCGGCATTTACCGTGCCTGCTTCCGCGTCGCCCTCCGACGGAGTGGTGACCGTAGGCGGTAGTACCCAGTCCGTTGCCGCGGTATCCGGTCCCGGCGTCTATGGTTATGAGAAAACAGGAAATATCTATCGCGTGACCCTGCCTACCGATACGGCGATCAGTGCAAATTCCAATCTGGAGATTTTACTTGGACGAGATTTGGGAATCATCTCGCCGAGCGCAACCGGCTCCTATCAGCTCATCGCCAAATTCTACGATGCTGCAAATCAATATCTTGGAGGAGTTGCCGTCGTAGCCGTTATCGTTCGTCCAATCGGTGTATCAGCGAGTACCGAGGCCGGAAATCCACAGATCCGCGTAGTACGCTTGAAGCCGGAGAAGCGCGTCGGCGCTCCATACACAAACGATGCGGCTCCCTATTTCGTCTCGGTTCGATACGGTCAGGATTTTTTTACGGCAAATCCGTCCACAACCGCTCCGCGCGGCGCTGTCATCTACTCGCAGCCCAATCTTTCGCAGGCTGCGGCGAACGGTACCGACAGTACGCCGATTACACTGTCCGGACTCATTGATACAAGCTATGATATCGGTATCAAGACCGATCAGCACCTGACCCGTATTTTGCGTAACGTGCCGCTCGTTGATGCAACGACAACCGACCTGAACTTCACCGATCCGAATAACGGTCCGGTAGATGCGGGTCAAGTGCTTTTGGCCGGTGATATCAATGGACCGGGAGGCAGTCCATCCGGTTTCGGGGACGATGTCGTCAACTCTATCGACTTGTCCATCTTGATCCTAGGCCTCGATGCGCCGGATCTATCGCATTCCGCCTATCGCGCGAATCTCAACAAGGATGACGTCGTCAACTCGGTAGACTTGTCTATCATGCTCAAGAATCTCGATGTTGAGGGCGATCGCTAGTATGAACGCAAAACACTTTTCCTTTCTCACAAAACTTCTCGCCTTGCTCGGCATCGTCGGTTTTGGTTTTGCGGCACAAGCCGCAGCGCCATCCGGGAACGACTGGTTCCAAATCCTCGCCAATCCGTTTACCGGCGGCGACAACACGGGCGACGGCGGCACTGGAAATCCGGCAGACCTCAATTACTACTATGTCGGCCAGTCCTTTGTCGGCACCATGCAGATCAACGCCGATACCTTGCCGGGTTCCAATGCATCCAATATTTGGATCGACTACTCAACGACAACGGTGAGCCCCAGCAACTTGACGGTCGGTTCCTTTTTCTCGTCCTGGAGCGGCCAAGTCGTGAGCTCGACGATCGGACGCATCTACAGTACCGGCTTCCGCACCTCCGGTTATTCGTCCGGACAAGGCTCCTTTGGCACGGTTACGATCAATACCCTCAAGCCAAGTGAATTTAACTACGGACTTCTGTCTCCGGCCACGCTGGATATCAATACCGGAGTCATCGGTGCAACAACCGAATCCAATATCTCTTTCGATGGCGACGACATTCTCGACAGTGCGGAAGATTTTCAATTCCACGTCTGGGCAGATACGAAAAAGCCGTACGCCAAGGATCCGAACCCCGCGAACCTCGCAACCAGCGTTTCCATCGACAGTAATTTCCTGTTCGATCTTCGTGACAGTAAGAATGGAGAAGGGGACGATAGCGGCGTCGGTACCGGCGTAAACACCGCCGAACCTCCGGGCGCACTCACGACCAACGACGGCTCCGGTTCCGTCGATGTCACGCCGTATGATTCGTTCTCTTGTTCCGGAATTTGGGGCACGAATCTTTGTCATGTGACGGTTGATCCGCCGTCTCCGTCCGCGATTCCGGGAGACACGCGTAATTGGAACTACGCGACGACGTACACGGTCTCGGTCAATAGCTATAAAGACCTCGCTTCCAACCATCAAGACCAGCTCGGTGATCCGAATGGTCCGAATACGATGGACCCAAAAACCTTCGTCTTTACCACCGAAGCCGACACGGTTGCTCCGCGCGTGACAGCTGAGACGCCAACACGCGGCAGCGCCGGCAACGCGCCTTCCACCAACATCACGATCGACATTCAAGACCGCAAAACCTATCCAAGCGGTCCTTCCGGCACCGGCGTTGATCCGTCTACCTGTCATTTTAATATTTCTTCACCTTCCTTCCCGCTCGTTTCCTATGGTCAGGGTTCGCCGGGAGTCACGGTTACGCCGATCGCGTATGGCTATCGCTTCACCATCAATCCATCAAGCGATTTTGGTCAAAGTGAAACCGTGTCTGTCAGTGCTTATGACTGTGAAGACCAAGTGAACAACATCATGACCACGGATAACTGGACCTTCTC
>CAZYKJ010000088.1:0-3516 GCA_964648065.1 uncultured Gammaproteobacteria bacterium | reverse complement strand
CGCACCCGCCACGTAAAAAGCCTCCGCAAAAGCGGGGGCTTTTGCGTTGGCTTCACGTGGCGCAACCGTTGACAGAACGGCAAAAATCTGCTGTACTAGAGACAGAGAGAAGTCTACGACACTTTGTCGGGACTTCGTTTTCATATGTACTCTCCCCTGTTCCGTCAACAAGCGAAGATAAGCATCCTTTTGCTTGTTGTGCTCTTTTCGCTATTCGGTTTTCAAGAGGTTTCGGCAAAAACGTTGGTGAAGACACCGATCAAAGCGGAGGCGCATTTGATCATTCCGCGCATCAAGGTCAATGCCGTCATCAAAGACATGGGCGTGACGTTAAAGGGCGCCATGGCAGTTCCCAGCAATCGCATTGATGTCGGATGGTATAGCTCGGGAACGCGTCCGGGCCTTACGGGAAGCGCGGTGATTGGAGGCCATAATTATTGGAATAATGGAACGGGTGTTTTCAAAAACCTGGACAAGCTTCAGATTGGCGATGCGATGACGGTGATTGACGCCAAGGGCGTTTCCAAGACATTCGTCGTTCGCGATATGCGCACATTCGATGCACTGGATCCTGATTCCGGAATCTTTGTTTCCCAAAATGGTATTCACTTGAACCTGATCACCTGTAGTGGCACTTGGAATCCGGCGACGAAAAGCTATACCAATCGTTTGGTGATTTATACGGACTTGCAGTAAAAAAACTTAATCAACTTTGTCCGTAAATACGACGAGGCGTTTGGAATAGAGTCTGGCTTTTTTATCCCAGACGCCGGAACAGGTAACGAGATTGAGATGCGCCTTGCCGTCATAGGAGAGGAAGACGTCGCTTGCGTCGTCGTTTACGCCTAGAGCGCGGCTCTCACGGACGACAAAGGTTTGTATCACTCCTTTATCGTCTTGCACCGAAATTTTGTCGCCGGGTTTTAGGGATGATAAATGCGCGAAGACTCCGGTTGCGCCATAGAGCCAGTTCACATGACCGGCGATGACGGCACTGCCAAGCTCGCCGGGTTTTGGTCCGAGCATATACCAGGCGGCATCCGCCGGCTTTTTTGGAACGCCCATGGAACCATTGGCGGCGAGGCCTACGGAACGGATCAGGGCGTTTACACGAATGCTCGGGATCTTAAGGCGGACGGGCAAACCGAGAGCAATATTAGGTTTGGCAACGGCAGGACGCGCAACCGGTGGCGGCGCAACAAGCGACGAAGTCTCTGGTACGGGTCCTCCCAGGGAATATCCTTGTACAAATTGCACGGAGATCAATGCAAAGAGGGTCAGGATGGCGATGGTGTAGAGGACGCCAAGGATGATTTTAGCAAATACATGATGCTCGACGTACTCGATAACCCCAAAAGCCGGACGACGAATCGTCCGGCTTTTTGATTTGCTTGTAAGCGTTCTTCGTCTTTTTATTTGGCCGACTTTTTCCATTGGGTTGAGGCAATGAGAAGCGTCGCAACCAAGAACATGCCGGCGAGGACAAGCGTCCAAGCATTGGACGATGCCGGCTCAACACCCGTATTCGGCAAGGACGGCGCAGGCGGGATCAAGGCCGGAGCAAGGACGACGCTCGCTGCAGAAATGTCCGTAACCGTAAGTCCGTTGCCATGTCCGGTAGCTGTTGCCGTATTGACGGTAGAGGCGGTCAAGTTGCGCTGACAAGAATAGGTCCAAGTCTCGCTGACTTCCATGAGTCCGTTGTTATTTGCGTCTCCACCGACGAAGGTGACCGGGCCACAACGATCATCGGCGACGGTGACATTGTCGAGCGTAATCGTGCCCGGATTGGTCACGGTAAAGGTGTAGTTCACGCTTCCACCTGCGGCCGGCAAAATGATCGGGTTTGCCATCTTGATGATGTGGATCAGCGGTGGGACAGGCGCGCCGGCAACAAGAACCGTGGCAATAGCCGTATCGATAGCCGTCAAACCATTCGCATGGCCCGTTGCGATGGCCGTGTTAACCGTAGAGGTGGAGATCGTTGTCGTGCAGGTGTAATGCCAAGTTTCCATGGATTCCATCAAGCCATTTCCGTTGGAATCACCTGAGACAATCGTGACATTGCTGCACTTATCGTCCGTAACAGTCACATTGTTCAAGGCGACCGTACCCGGATTTGTAACCGTGTAGCTATAAGTCACAGAGCCACCACCAATCGGCAATGAGAGCGGACTCGGGGTCTTGACGATATTGATAAGCGGCGGAACAACCGGTACGCCCACATTTACCTGTGCGATAGCCGTGTCGACGGCAGCCAAACCATTACCGATTCCGCGCGCTGTGGCGAAGTTGACGGTTGTGACCGCAAGATTGGTGGTACAGGAGTAGGTCCAAGCCTCATTGGTCTCAAGTTGTGCATTGTTATTTAAATCGCCGCCCGTGAAGGTCATGGCGCTGCACTTGTTATCGACGAGCGTGACATCAGTCAACGTGATCGCGCTTGGATTTGTCACGACGTAGTTGTACGTAACGGAACCGGGACCATTCGGCAGAGCGAGCGGGGTCGGAACCTTGGTAACATGGATAATCGGGGCGGCTGTAGTAACCGCCGACGGGACAACCGGCGTTGTACAAACCGGGACACTCAGGGTCGTCGTATCCGTCGTAACCGTACCGCTGCTAAAGGTAAGCGCGCGACCGGACCACGTTGTCGCCGAGCCGACAGTAATGCCGGCATTGTCGATAATCGTACCGATGAAGGTCGTGTTTGCGCCGAGCGTAGTTGCGGCACCCGGAGTCCAGAAGACATCACAGGCGGAAGCACCGGAGGAAGTGATAATGGCGCCAGCCGTAGAGTTGAGGGCGCCTGATGAACGGAAAATATAGGTACCGCTGCCGCTCAAGGTAAGCGGACCGCCGACGGTCATGGCGCCGGTGACACAGTAGACACCCGGAGTATAGACGGCGACCGGACCATGTGTGATGTCTGTTGAGAGATCGATCGCGCCCGGAGCAAAGGTGAAGGTACAAGACTGGGCATTTAAAGCTGTCAAAGCCGAGCCTTGGTCAATACCTGCCTGAGCATAAGGAGCTCCTGAGCCGTAATTTGCATGCGTACCGCCAGGAACAACGGCCGGACCGGTCGTAAAACCAACATCGCCATTGATGGTGGTACCCGGAACCGTGTTGGTGTAGGTATTCGAGAGAACGCCGTAGCTTGCAGCGGCTCCGAGCGAAGGAGTCGTAGCAGCATGCGCGAGCGGGGCCGACATGAGGGCGACGATCAAGGCCGGGAGATAGCCCATTTTAAGGAACAGTTTCATCATATTTATTTTACCCAGAAAGTTAGGGGAATTTGTAAAAAGATATTATGAATACAGTGTAACATTTTTCTTGTTTTACTGCTTGAAAGCGACAAAAAGTTATCAACAGGTACTTTTTTGTTTATGAACATTTTACACATCAAAACCCCGCGTACACCTAGGATAGGTGGGACGCGGGGCTGAGTGAGACTAGCCGTCGAGACGACGGCCGTGACGGATCTGGGAAAAGGTCAGCTCGCGGCAGACCTGG
>CAZYKJ010000087.1:1586-3518 GCA_964648065.1 uncultured Gammaproteobacteria bacterium | reverse complement strand
GCTCGGTAAATGCGGATGCCTTTACGGTATTGAAATCGAATGAACGCATCGCTCAGAACTTAAGCCAGCTCCTCCACACGTCGACATTCTTTGAAAATATCCTTGCTCAAGCGCAAAGCGTGGATACCTCCTACTTCCCGTCAGACGAGTATGATCGCCGCACGGCATGGAATCAGGCGATCTCGACAAGCGTCGAGGCCGGATCGGGCTTGATGACAGTGAGCGTGTATCATCGCCAAAAGGAACAAGCGCGATCGCTCGTGATTGCGGCTTCGAATGAGTTGGCAAAGCAGGCCCCGAATTACTTTGGCTCGGGCGTTCGCGTGCAAGTTATCGACTCCCCACTCGACTCGCGCTGGTATGCCAAACCAAACTTTGTGAATAATGCGGTGTATGGATTCTTTACGGGTGTGATGCTCGGCATTCTCTGGGCGCTAATGCGGGGACGAGGAAAGTCGATCGAGTAAGACAAAATAAAAACGGTCCGATGTACATCGGACCGTTTTTTGTTATGCGCTACGATCTTTGATTAGGCGTACACATTCTTCGATGAAGGCTGCCTTTTCCATGGTCTTCTGATCGGCTTCACCGCGCACACGAACGGTGAGCGGGCCGCCTTCGACCTCTTTATCACCAACGACGAGCATGCGCGGAACTTTTTGCTTCTCTGCATTGCGGATCTTTTTGCCGACAGACTCCGTTGTCGTATCGACGTCGATGCGAATGCCGTGAGCGGCAAGCTCCTTTCCGAGAGCGGCAGCAAAATCATTGTGACGATCGGCGACAGGGAGAATCACGACTTGTACCGGAGCAAGCCAAAGCGGGAAGGCGCCGGCATAATGCTCAATCATGATGCCCATGAATCGCTCGACCGAGCCGAGGATCGCTCGGTGCACCATCACCGGACGCTGACGCGTGCCGTCTTCCGCAATGTATTCGAGCTCGAAGCGATTCGGGAGATTGAAGTCGAGCTGAATGGTAGCCAATTGCCACTCGCGACCAATAGCATCCTTGGTGAGGAAATCCAGCTTAGGTCCGTAGAAAGCAGCTTCGCCTTCTCCGATCTCTACATCGACACCGACGCTCTTCATAAGCTCTGCCAATGTCTGCTCGGCCGAATCCCAGACAGCGGAATCCCCTAAATATTTTTCCGGATGCTGCTTGTCGCGGACGGACAGGCGCACGCGATGGAAGGACATGCCGAATCCGGCGTAGAAGGCCTGCGCGATATTGTAGATAGCGAGTGCCTCTTCCTTTACTTGGTCAGGACGGCAGAAAACGTGGGCATCGTCCTGCGTAATCGATCGGACGCGAGTCAAACCTTGGAGTTGGCCGGTGTTCTCGTCTCGATAAACGGTCGTTACTTCACTCATGCGAATCGGAAGATCGCGATAGGAGCGCTGGCGGCTCGCGAAAATCTGGGTGTGATGCGGACAGTTCATTGGTTTGAGCACAAATTGCTCGTCCGTCTTTTTGCTGGAGACGTGAAAGAGGTCATCTTCGAATTTATCCCAGTGTCCGGAGGTTTTGTAGAGGTCGCTTTTGGCGATATGCGGGATCCAGACGCGCTCGTAGCCATACGGCTGCATCAACTCCCAGATGAAGTCGGTTAATGCCTGGCGGACGATGACACCGCGCGAGGTAAAGAGCGGGAGACCGGAGCCGACGAGCGGAGAGAAGGTAAAAAGATCAAGCTCGGCACCCAGCTTACGGTGATCGCGCTTCTCGGCCTCGATCAACATGGTCTGATATTCTTTCAATTCTTCTTTGGTCGCAAAACACAAGCCATAGATGCGCTGCATCTGAGCATTCTCGGACTTGCCGCGCCAATACGCGCCGGCAACCTTGGTCAATTTGAAGACGCCAATCTCGCGAGCTTCCGTGACATGCGGACCACGACAGAGGTCCACGAATTCGCCTGTGCGGAAAAGC
>CAZYKJ010000087.1:0-1576 GCA_964648065.1 uncultured Gammaproteobacteria bacterium | reverse complement strand
TGCCGACATTTTGCGGATCGACATCTTGGGCCTCTTCGGAGGAAACGGACGTCGTGCCTTTTGTTTTGAGATCTGTGAGCAGTTCGACCTTGTAGTCTTGACCGAGCTCTTGGAAGAGCTTGATCGCATCATCAATCGGAAGCTCTTCGCGAACGAAGGCCGGATTCTCTTTAAGGATGCGCAACATGGCATCGCTAATCGTATCGAGATCTTCGGTCGTAACCGGACGGCCGATGTCGATGTCATAGTAAAAGCCGCTCTCGATGGCCGGGCCAACGCCGAGTTTTGCGGATGGGAAGACGCGCTTGATTGCGGCTGCCATGACATGGGCCGCACTGTGGCGGCGAGTCTCAATAGGATATTCCATAACGTCTCAAGATCATGCCTGAAGATAGAGAAAAAAACAAAGCCCTCTGTTTCAGAGGGCTTTGTATTACTCGACCGTGAGATCAATGCGATCTTTGAGACTTGGCACCGTATCAATCCAACCCGGTTTGATATTAATGTCGACAGATTCGACACCATCGATGGATTTCAGGATCGTAATGGCTTCATCCTTGGACTTGCCGGCGATAACGGACTTCTGCAAGAGCGGGCTCGCAGGGCTCAAGCGATAGGCGGCATCAGCGGAGACGCGGATGGAGGCGACTTCTTGCTTGATGTCGGCGGAGTCGAGCGAGTACGTGATCGCTCCCCCATCGAAGGGAAGGAATTCGCGGCCTTGCGGAACACGTTCACGGAGACGGGAGCGGACCAAGGTCTGCATATCCTCTTTTCCGTAGTAGACAGCGGTGACCTCGAGCTTGATGGAGGCGAGGAAGCTGTCGGCGGTGTCGCCTGGGCGGACCATGAATTTGCGATCGATGACTTTGACGACGTAGACGACTTCCAGATTGGAGGTGTTCCCTACTTCCGCGGCCAAAGCCTTCATGCCTTGGGCGAGCACTTGATCGGTGAGCGACTTTTCGGCGCGATCAAGATCGGCTTGGACAACGACTTTGCCGGATTTTGGTTTGGTCGTAGTCGGAGCGGGTGTTGGCGTCGGGATAATCGGTTTTGGTGTTGGGGCTGACGCGCTTGATGCCGTGAAATCGTCCGTGGACTCTGCGTAGATGTACTTTTGTACGTCGATAAAGAGACCCGGGATAGTGAATTTCTGCGGACCTTTCAAAACGAATTCGCTGCCTGGCTTATCGGCATAGGCGCCGACGGAAACTTGGCCGCCTGGAGAGACAACGACGCGGCTATCGATGCGGAATAACTTGTTGTCGGAAGTGAGCAAGCGCGTTGTTGCGACAAGTGTCTGCTCTTTTGAGTACTTGTTAACGATCGTGACTTTGCCGCGTGCGATTACATTATCGCTTACAACCGGTGGCGTTGGAGTTACTGGCGGAGGCGTAATGATGGTTACCGTGCCGGAGGCTTGCGTTGGATCAACCGGCATACCGCTTGCACCCAAAACCGGGAACTCTTGAACCTTTTCATACGTGCCTTGAACAACACGGCCCGGAATCTGTCCGTCTTTTGGATCCTTTGCTACCTCGACGACGCCATCGAGACGAATTTTATCCTTCTT
>CAZYKJ010000086.1:2680-3573 GCA_964648065.1 uncultured Gammaproteobacteria bacterium | reverse complement strand
CGACGGACTCGGCAACGGAAAATCCCGAAACGTCCTCGACGGATCGGGATACATACGCAATTCGGCCGGATGCATCTGTTACGAGCAACATCCCTGTTTCTGACAGCTCCATATCGCTATCAAAGCATTCAAAATTGGATACGACAACTACTCATCATCGTCCTCGTAAATCTCGCGGCCGATGTAATAGAACAGGCCGATTGGAGCGATCAGCCAGAACGAACGGCCGATTTCGCCGAGGAAGGCTTGTTGAAAGAAGGGCGAGATGTTGACGGTAGCGGTGGAGGGTAAGAGGAAGAGACCGATGGAACAGAGCAAACCTACTTGCATGATGCTGAAAAGCGCCGTCTCCCACCACACTCCCCGATCTTGGGCGAGATTACGAAGGAGATGACTGCGCCAGAGCAAGAAAAAGATGAGGAGGAAGAGACCGAGGAACCAGGCGAGTTGAAGGGAAGGGTTTTGGGCGGTGCCGAAGGCTTGGGAGACGCGTGCGAGGATTGGGGAATTTGTGACGACGGCGAGCGAAAGATAGGTTGAAAGCAAGATGGTGACGGCGCGATCGCGGCCAACGGCAAAACCGTAGCCGATGCCGAGAATGGCCAGCGCACAAAAGATTGTCACATCCCATGACATCGCTAAACTATAACACGGGCCTAGAGGCCCGTGTTGCGAAGCTCGTCGAGGAGCTTTTTTTGTTCTTTGGTGAGTTTGCGCGGGACGTCGGTAATGACGCGGACAATGTGATTGCCGCGGCCGCCGTTTCGGAATGGGACGCCTTGGCCGCGGATGGTGATGAGCGTGCCGTCGGGCGTGGATTCGGAAATCGAAACGGATTGATTGCCGTCGATGGTTGGGATTTGGACGGAGCCGCCGAGAGCGAGGATGGAAAA
>CAZYKJ010000086.1:0-2670 GCA_964648065.1 uncultured Gammaproteobacteria bacterium | reverse complement strand
AAACGATGTCGTTTCCTTCGCGCGAGAAATTCGCATCTTCGGCGACATGGACGCGCACGAACAAATCACCTGGGCGACCGCCGCCGGATGGGGCCTCCCCTTCTCCATTCACTTGGAGGATGGTTCCGTCATCGACGCCGGCGGGAATGCGAATGGAAAGTGACTGTTCGCGCTGTTCGACACCATAACCCTTACACGTTTTGCATGTCGTCTCCGGCTTTTTGCCGCGGCCATGACAATCCTTACATGTCGCATGGCTTTGGAAGGTGCCGAACATGGTGCGCGTGGACTGCGTGATTTGACCCGTGCCATGACAGGTTTTGCAATCGCTAACTTTGGTACCTGGTTCTGCTCCTTCGCCTTTGCAATGCGAGCACGTTTGCTGGCGATACAACTTGATGGATTTTTCTACGCCGAAGATGGCGTCGCGGAAAGCGAGCTCGATATCAATCTCGATATTCTTGCCGCGTCTGGAACGAGAACCGCCTCCACCACCGCCGGCAAAGCCGAACATCTCGCCGAGAATATCGCCGAGATCGCCCATGTCTTGGCCATTGAAGTTCATTCCGCCCGGGAAGCCGCCAAAGCCGCCGCCTGGGAAGCCACTTGGGCCTCCGCCGCCTTGATCGAAGGCCGCGGAACCGAATTGATCGTATGTCTGACGCTTCTTTGCATCGCCAAGAACTTGATACGCCTCGTTGATGTCCTTAAATTTCGAAGCATCACCGCCTTTGTCGGGGTGATGTTCATGCGCGAGACGACGAAAAGCTTTTTTCAGCTCATCTTCGCTCGCAGTCTTCGAAACGCCAAGGATGGCGTAGTAGTCTTTGGGCATTAGTTATTCTTCGGAACTTCGTAACGCATCTTCTCGTATTCGGCGAGCGTCTTCTGGATGACTTCGGCCAATTCTTTGGCGGTGAAGTGGTTCAGGAAGATGCGCGAGACGAGTTGGGACTGCGACTGGTCGCCGACGCGGGCATGGGCGAGGAAGTCGATGACGACATCACGCTCCTGCGACGTAACCGAGACGATGTTGGCGTAACGGCCTTGAAGATCTTCCGGACGTGCGTTCACTTGGATAGGTTGATTGGCCATATATGTTTTTGATTATTCCGCTTTAGGTTCTTCCGGCTTTTCTTCGGTCGTGGCTTCGGTCTGTGTCGGCTCGCCTGCTGGAGCGGCTTCCGTTTCCGGACGCGTTTGATAGAGAGCGGCGCCTACTTTTTGCGCTTCCGTTGCGAGTTCATCAGCAGCCTTTTTGATGGCTTCGAGGTCTTCTCCGTCTTTCACGGCTTTCAAAGCGGCGATCTTGGCTTCGACGGTGGCTTTGTCTTCCGGTTTTACCTTGGCTTCGTTTTCTTTCAGCATCTTCTCCGAAGTGTAGACCATCGTATCAGCCATGTTGCGCATCTCAATGGCTTCGCGGCGCTTCTTATCTGTCTCCGCATTCGCTTCTGCATCCTTTTTCATGCGTTCGATTTCTTCTTTCGAAAGATTTGTCGAAGCGGTGATCGTGATTGCCTGTTCTTTGCCGCTGGCTTTGTCCTTGGCCTTCACATTCAAGATGCCGTTGGCGTCGATGTCGAAGGAGACTTCGATTTGAGGGACGCCGCGCGGGGCCGGAGGGATGCCGGACAAGGTGAAACGTCCGAGCGACTTGTTGTCGGCGGCCATTTCGCGTTCGCCTTGGAGGACGTGGACTTCGACGGACGGCTGACCATCAGCGGCGGTCGAGAAAATCTGCGACTTCGAGGTCGGAATCGTGGTGTTGCGGTCGATGACTTTGGTCATGACGGAACCGAGTGTTTCGATGCCGAAAGACAATGGTGTCACATCGAGGAGCAAGAGCTCGCCTTTGATGTCGCCTTGCAAGTTGCCGGCCTGAATGGCGGCGCCTACGGCGACGACTTCGTCCGGGTTGACGGTTGCATTCGGTTTCTTGCCAAAAAACTTTTCGACGGTGGCGATCACGAGCGGCATACGCGTCATTCCGCCGACGAGAATCACTTCTTGGATGTCGCTTGCAGAAAGCTTGGCATCGGCAAGAGCTTTCTTGCACGGCTCAAGAGATTTTTCGATCAAATCGCCGACAAGCTGTTCCAATTTGGAACGCGAGAGTTTGATCATCAAATGCTTCGGACCGGAAGCATCGCTTGTGATGAACGGCTGGTTGATTTCCGTCTCAACGGCGCTCGACAATTCGATTTTGGCTTTTTCTGCGGCATCTTTGATGCGCTGAAGCGCGAGATTATCCTTGGAAAGATCGATGCCGTCGGACTTTTTGAATTCATCGACGATGAAACTGATGATGCGCTGGTCAAAGCCGTCGCCACCGAGATGCGTGTCGCCATTTGTGGCGCGAACTTCAATCGTGTTCTGTGAAGTTGCTGCATCGTAAGCGACTTCGAGAACGGAAACGTCGAAAGTACCGCCGCCCAAGTCGTAGACGACAATTTTTTCATCCTTTTTGCGATCGAAACCATAGGCCAATGCGGCGGCCGTCGGCTCATTGATCACGCGGCGTACATTCAAGCCGGCAATTTCACCGGCAGTCTTCGTCGCCTGGCGCTGGGCGTCATCGAAGTAGGCCGGAACCGTGATGACGGCTTCGGTGATTTTCTCGCCGATTTTGGCTTCGGCGTCTGTCTTGATTTTCTGGAGAATCATCGC
>CAZYKJ010000085.1:0-3631 GCA_964648065.1 uncultured Gammaproteobacteria bacterium | reverse complement strand
GGAAGCCAACTCGATGCTCGAGATTTCCACGGAGCAGAACGGCAGGCTCTTGGATGAGCTGGAGGTTGCCACGGCTTTGCCGCCCGCGACTACCGACTCGTTCATGCCGAGAAATTGGCAGCTCAGTCTGCTTTTTGCTGCGTTTCTTGTCGTCATGGGTTGGATGTTCTTCTCGGAAATGCGCAAGCATAACCAGGGAACTCTTGATCGGGCACTTGCGAAGCAGCGTCATCGCTTTTTGGCGGTGATCGACAAGTATAAGACGGCCTACTCGGCCATGAGAGAAAAGCAACAGGCTTTTCAGACGCGGTTGGAACGGCTTCAACTGCGTACGCATCACTTGCTCGCCGCTTTGGCAGGGTTCAGGAAACGAGCCCATGCCAATCAACAGATCATCGATCGTTTCCAACTTCGTGCCGATGAAGATCATGCACGGAGAGAGCAGCTTCCAGCCCTCTTCCATCTTGTCGACGAGACTCGTCGAGAGATGTATCGAGCCGAACAATTGCGCGAGCGGATCAAGATGCTCGAGCGTTGGATGGAGACCGTAGAAAAGGTTGAGATCCCTGACTTGCACGATGTGTATCAGCGCATGATTGCGGAGTATCGAACGATGCTTGCGACGTGCGAAGGACGCATCGAAGCGGGCGAGGAGCCTCGCTCCAAGCTCGTGAATCACATCTTTGCCCTGACCGGCATCATGTCTGACAGCGTGGAGGCCGAAGGGCGTTTGGAGCGATCGATTCACAGCGCCACACTTGCTGCGGCTGCGGCTGACGGCCAAGAGAAGGCCTGTGGAGACGTGATCCGCATTCATCTCAGTACTCTGAGCGATATGCGGGATCGCGATGAGAATTCCAAGAAGCTTGCCGACGCGCTGTCCAAGCGCGACGGCGAGCTCGAAGATGCGGAGAAGGCTTTGGCCGCCCGCATTCGCGAGCATGAACGGAAGGTTGCCGACTGGGATAAGTCCCATGAAGCCAAGCAGGCAGTTGATGTCTTTGCGACAAGCTTTACGAATGCCAAGCTCGATGAACTCGACGATGTTTCACGACGTACGTCTGAGCTAGAAGGCGAGGTCCTCGGTCTCAAGAGGCGCGCCATTACTGCCGAGCTTGAGCTTACGGAAACCAATAGCTTTCTTGAGGAAGTACGGCTCGAGTTCCGTAAAACCAAGGAGCTACTTGCCGAGTTCAAGAAGAGTCCTTTGTCGCTGGAGATGCGCATCATTCAGCTGACCGAGTACGTGAATGATCTCGAGAAGCAAGCGGGTATCAAGCGGCCGTCGCTGTTTGGTGATTTGCCTGCTATCGGTTACGGAGTCCCGACTCCGAAGAAGTCGTCCTGAACTATTTCTGAGCGCCCGTCCTGTTCCATCCGCAAGGGTTGACAGGCCGGGCGCTTTCTTATAGGGTTTTGGCACTAATCACTAACCGTAGCCGGCCATTCCCTTGAGGGAGCCCTGAATAAGGGACGAGCTACAAACCTATGTCTGACGTTCATACGACGTCCCGTTACGAGCTGATGTACATTATTCCGGCCACCATCACGGATGAGGAAGCCGGAACCGTGGAAACCAAGATTTCCGCTTTGGTCACCAAGTATGGCGGTACGGTCGAATCGACCAAGCGCCTCGGCAAGCTCCGTTTGGCCTATGCCATCGGCGACCACCGTCATGGTTTCTATGTTTTGGTCCACTTCTCGGCCGATCACTCGTCCGTAGCCAAGATCGAAGAGAACTTGCGCATCTCGACCGACATTATCCGCCACATGATTTTGCGCGCGGAGGAAGCCGGAGAAGGTAAGTACAACTTGGTGGAATATAAGGAGATCAACTTGGATGCCAAGGATGATCGTCCGCGCCGTCCGCGCACAGAAGAGAAGGCTGCGGATGCCGCCCCGGTGAGCGTCGAGGAGGTTGACAAGAAGTCCGAGACGGCTCTGTCCGAGGATACGACCACCGTCTAAACTCGAACGGTATGGACCTCAACCGCGCCATGATTATCGGCAATGTGACTCGCGAGCCGGAACTCCGGACCACGACGTCCGGCCAAAATGTCTGCTCCTTTGGTATCGCCACGAATCAAACGTGGACGGATGCCCAAGGACAAAAGCAGCAGCGTGCCGAGTATCACAACATTGTCGCTTGGGGAAAGCTGGCCGAGATTTGCGGACAATATGTCGGCAAGGGCCGCAAGGTCTACATCGAGGGCCGCTTGCAGACCCGTGAATGGGAAACGCCGGATGCACAAAAGCGTCAGCGTACCGAGATCGTGGCCGATAACATGATTCTGCTTGATCGTAAGGATGTGGGCGCCGTGGCTCCTAGCCGCACGCCGGCCCTTGGATCGACGGATGCACCGGCATCGCCAGCCGAGCCGAGCACGCCGACTATCGACAAGTCTATCGGCGACAATGAAATTCGTTTGGAAGATATTCCGTTTTAACCTCAATCAATTATTCACCCCGCGTGTCCTCGGTTGATCTACTCCCGACGCGCCCAACTCTATGATGAACAATAACAGCACCAAAAAGAAAGTGATGAACAAGTCTTGCTTCTTTTGCCAGCAGAACATCGACGAAATCAATTACAAGGATACGGACACCCTGCGCCGCTATCTCTCCTCGTTCGGAAAGATTGTCCCGCGCAAGCGCTCCGGTGTTTGTGCCTGGCATCAGCGCAAGCTCGCGAACGCGATCAAGCGCGCACGCTTCATGGCTTTGCTCCCGTACGTCGTTCGATAAGAAAAGTCCCCGCGCAAGCGGGGATTTTGCTAGAATTTACGTTATGAATCTCGATCTCATCAAAAAACGTTCTGAAATCGTAAAGAAAGTACGATCGTTTTTTGATGAACGCGGATATACGGAGATGCATACGCCGCGTCTTGTCGGATTGCCGGGGCAGGAGCCGTATCTTGAGCCGATGCGGTCGGAAGTCTTGGAGGAAAATGGCGCGAAGCATCGCGGGGCGCTTATCACATCGCCGGAATATGCGATGAAGCGGTTGCTTGCGAGCGGATTCGACAAGATTTATGATCTTGGTCCTTGTTTTCGGAATGGGGAGCCTTGGGATGGGACGCATGATCCGGAATTTTTGATGTTGGAGTGGTATCGCAAGGGGATAAGCATTCACGATTTGATGGATGAGACGGAAGAGATGACGCGATCGGTTTTGAAGGATCTGCCGAAGTTTCGTCGGATGACGGTTGAGGAGGCAATGAGGGAATATGCTGGCATCGAACTTGGCCCGCTTCTAGGAGATAAAGAAAAGATGGCGGAGGAGTGTCGGAAGCATAATCAAACGGTGAATGAGACGGATACTTGGGATGATTTATTTTTCAAAATCTTTTTGTCGGAGGTGGAGCCGAAGCTTGGGGAGGTGCCGACATTTTTGTGGCGCTATCCGGCTTCGATGGCCGCGTTGGCTCAGAAGGATCCGTCGGATCCGCGTTATGCGCTTCGCGTCGAGTTGTATGTTGGGAATTTGGAGTTGGCGAACGGCTTCGTCGAGCTCGCGGATCCGATCGAACAGCGAGCGCGATTTGAAGAAGAGCAGGAGCTTCGTCGATCACTTGGAAAAGAGGTGTGGCCGATTGATGAACGGTTCATGGAGGCGTTGCCGAATATGGGT
>CAZYKJ010000084.1:0-3814 GCA_964648065.1 uncultured Gammaproteobacteria bacterium | reverse complement strand
GATTGACATCGCGCATCGCTACGTCTGGAGTCCGAATATTGGATGGCTCGACTTTGGCTTATCTCATGGCGCTGTTCGCGTATCTGATACTGGTCTTTCCGGTTTTATCTGGGGTGAAAATGTCGGCTGGATTTCCTTAAGCTGTACGAATGACAGTTCTTGCGCAACGGTCGATTATGGCTTAGCAACCGACTGGAGGCCTTATAGCTCCAGACTTTGCACGGACTGGACCTATTCTGCTTGGAGCGCTTGTCTTAGCGGTCAGCAGACAAGAACCGTGGTCTCGGCAACGCCCGTAAACTGTCATGGCGGAAATTCCGTCTTGGTTCAGACCTGCAGCTCTGGAGGCACATCCCTTTCACCTAAAATGATTGCCCCTCCCATTCCGCCCGTCGGGGGATTTGGGATACAGATTAATTCTGGAGCTCAAGAAACATCTTCCAAGCAAGTCACGCTCACATTTACCGGAGGAACAGCGGCTAGGATGGCTCTATCGAATAATCCAGATTTTCGAGACGCTTCTCAGGTCAAGTATACGAGCTCAGAGCGATGGGTGATTGAAGGCACGAACGGGGTCAATGTCGTCTACGTAAAATTCTTCAATGAAAACGGCGTTTCTACGAATGTATATTCAGATAGCATTCTCTATAGGCCTTCAAACGTTAGCGATACAAAACAACTCGTTCAATCGACAAGTACCACGGCAACAACATCATTAATGATCCCAACGAATTTTCGTTTTTCACGAGAATTGAAATTAGGATCGCAAGGTTTGGACGTTCAATATCTTCAGATACTACTTTCCTCCATGGAAGCGGGTATCTATCCTGAAAAGACGATTGATGGATCTTATGGCGCAGCGTTAAAAAAAGCAGTTATCAGATTTCAGGAGAGATATTTTGCCGATATCCTTGCGCCATCAAAACTTAGCCACGGAACAGGAGCTGTTGTCACATGAACGAGAAAAAAGCTGCATCAGCTGCTCTCGCAACAATAGACACAAAAAAAGAACGCCCACCGTGGGCGTTCTTTTAATTTTACTTCGCAAGCGTACCGATGATATAGCCGTCGAGTACGGATTCCGGTCGGCGCTGACCGCCATGCTGCTCGTTAAAGAGAGCGGAACCATCCAAGCCACAAATGCTCAAAATCGGATCTTGTCCACCTGGGTGAGCCTTAATCCAGCTCGATAGGTCATAGACATTGCCGTTAATAGTGGTCCAGCAGGAGGAGGCGTCCTTATGCGTTTGAATCTGCGCCATGGTAAAGGACTTGCTGTCAGGCGTTGCGGGCGTGCCCGTCGTAGAATTAGACGTGGGCGCCGGAGTAGGTGTGTAAACCGGGGTATAAGTCGGCGTGGACTTATATGTCATTGCACCGAAACCGATAACCGCAACCACAATGATCACAGCAAGGATCCCGTAACCGAGCATTTTCTTGTTCATAGTGCCCATATTACGCCATACTTTCCCGTCTCTTTCAAGCCTTGACACAAATAACATATTACCCGTAGGGTAGGCCCACAGATTATTGATTTATTGCCGAAACCCATGAAATACAACGTCAAAAAGATCGCCGGCATTGTGAAGCAGAAGCGTCTCAAGCATGGCATGACGCGCGAGCAGCTCTCGATCAAGGCCAAGGTCAATTACAACACGATTATCAAACTCGAGTCGGGAGCAAACACGAACCCGACCATCAATACGCTGATTGGCATCGCCTCGGTGTTCAACTGCAAAATCGAGGACTTGATCTCGTAAATCTTCAAACCGGACTGTATAGTCCGGTTTGTTGTATGAAGACTAAATCATTTACCGAGCGCGTCTATGACGTGGTGCGGAACATTCCGAAAGGAAAGACCATGACCTATGGCCAAGTTGCGATGGCGATGGGCTCGCCGGGAGCTTCACGGGCCGTAGGAAATGCGCTGAATAAGAATCGGAATAAGGATGTACCTTGTCATCGCGTCGTTAAATCAGATGGATCAATTGGCGGATTTGCTTGGGGGTCGTCAGCCAAGCGGGAGATTTTAGAGAGAGAAGGCGCGATTAAGCGTGGGCATGGTAAGATCGAGCATATGCTCAAAACAGGCGCAAAAGCTCCGGATTTCAAGTTGCCGGATCAAGATGGGAAGATACACTCGCTGAAGGACGAGAAAGGGAAGTGGGTTTTGATCTATTTTTATCCGAAGGATGATACGCCGGGATGTACGGTTGAAGCCTGCACGATTCGTGATAATTATCCGAAGTTTAAGAAGCTTGGAATCACCGTGTTTGGAATTAGCGCCGATCCGGTGAAGAAGCATGCGAAATTCGCCGAGAAATATGAGCTTCCGTTTACGCTTCTGTCTGATGAGGACAGGACAATGATCAAATCGTATGGCGTTTGGGGAAAGAAGAAGTTTATGGGACGCGAATATGAGGGGATTTTCCGGAATAGCTTTTTGATCAATCCGGAAGGGAAAATTGCCAAGGTTTATGAGGGTGTAAAACCGGCGGAGCATGCGGAGGAAGTGCTGGCGGACATGAAGGCGATGAAATAATCGGGAAAAGAAGAAACCGCCGTGAGTGGCGGTTTCTTCGTGGTGCGGCCAAATCGATTCGAACGATTGACCTCTTCCTTCGCAGGGAAGCGCTCTATCCAGCTGAGCTATGGCCGCCTATACGCACCTTAGATACGCAATAGCCGCCCGAATATATCAGAAACATGTTCTCCTTGCAAGTCCAGATCCTCACGCAGGAAACGCTTCAAATGATTGCGTAACTCGACCGGGTCCTCGTCCATCAGCTCGAGGCGCAAACGCGGGGTTAAAGCGCTTCGTGGCTCGATATAGAGGACTTTGGACATTGGCGGCTGATAGATGACGCTAAAGCGCTCAAGGTCTTGAAAGAGATGCAGACGACCATCGATAACGACTCCATTATCACCGACTTGGACGAGTACGGTGCGCGGATCTTGACTGCCGACAAGCAGGAGGATGATCGCGGACAAAAAGACGATGAAAGCGAAAAGGAAATTCGCGGTCCAAATGGCGTAGGCGATAAGCGAGAAGCAGACGATAGCGAAAACGAAGTACCAAAGACTACCGCGATTGTATTTGATAAAAGCGGGCGTTTCCCAGGCAAATTTGTCCTGGCTGGCAATAATGGCTTCTTCAACTTCCGTTGGGAAGGACTGCATATGGTCATTATAACATAGAACCTTTATGCTCTAGCCATGCTTCGTTGGGATGATCCAGTCTCATTCGTAAAAGGCGCTACCACACCGGTGCGCCGAGCTTGGGAATCACTTGGAATTGATACGGTAGGCGAATTGATTTTGACCTTGCCGAAACGCTATGATGACTACTCGAAAATCACGAAAATTCGCGATGCCTTGGTGGGGGATACGGTGACGCTCGAAGGGACCGTCGAAAAATGCGCGAAACTGAATACATTTCTGAAGCGTTTTGCTGTGTATCGTCTGACCTTGGATGATGGGACCGGAAAAATTGCTGCGAATTTTTTTAATCAGCCTTGGGTTTTGGAAGAGCTGAAACCAGGCAGAAAGATTTTTTTATCTGGAAAAATTCAATTACATGAACGCTACGGAAAAAGTCTGTCGAGTCCGATCTGGGAACCGGCAGAAGCGAGAACGTTGGCTGCGGGGAAAATTGCGCCTGTCTATGGGTTAGCAGGGACACTTGTACAAAAAACGTATCGCCGAATGATGCAGACGGCTTTTGATCAGCTGGAATGGCCGGTGGATCCTTTGGATGAGGTGGAGCGAACTAGATTAAAGCTGATGCCGTTCATTGATGCCGCGAAAGCCGTTC
>CAZYKJ010000083.1:3636-3814 GCA_964648065.1 uncultured Gammaproteobacteria bacterium | reverse complement strand
CCAAAACAAAAAAGCGCCGTTAGGCGCCTTTTGTTTTCAACGACAGACCGAGCCCTTCCACTGCCTTTTTCATCTCCTCCAACGGATGCCCGCCATCCACAAGCGTCACACTCGCACGATCCCGAGATCCCGTACCTCCAAGCGGTCGCACAAGTTCCGCAGCCGAAAGCGGCGGCTG
>CAZYKJ010000083.1:0-3626 GCA_964648065.1 uncultured Gammaproteobacteria bacterium | reverse complement strand
CCAGCTCGCGTGCGCCGGCCGGAGTGAGGCCGACGCGATATTCATGGTTCTTGATTTCCTTCGGCACGCCGATCAGCATGAGTCGTCTCCATGATCTTTCGTCATCGCGGTCGTGCCGGGCGCGCGGCGGTTGCGCATGCACCGTAAGCGCGAGTCCATCACGCGTGTGACGTCCAATCGCCACGATTTTCGCGGTCGGGGCAAAAGCAATCAATTCATCGACAACGCCGTCGAGAGCTTCGATATGCGCTCCGCTTTCCAAGAAATCCGTTTCCGTGAGCACAACCCAAACAATTCCATTCTCACGATCCTGTTCCAGTCGCGACAAAACGCGGCCCCACAATTTGAGCGTCGAAATCGATTGATTGCGCCACAAACCCTGGACGATTTCACTGCGGCGCGCTCCCATCGCAACGAGGTCGGAAGAAATCTGCAACGTCTTCGGCGTTACATTCGCAGAGCGGAAACTGCGCGTGCGGCTAATCATTCCTGCGAGCACAGCGGTCGCAACCTCCGAATCAATGTGTTGCTTATTCCAATTCGAAATCAAATTATACAAAGCTTCGCTGGTCGAAACCGCGTTCAAATCAACCAGATTCACTTGGCCCCAATATTCATTTCCCGCTGAGCAATCAATATTGATAACCGTCGTGCGATACAAAAAGTCAGCCTTGTCGCGGAACAGCTCGCCAATAGCTTTCATATCCGCACCATCCAACTCGATAATCAAATCATAACGATCGCGGCCCTGACGTGTCGCAACATCTTTCTCCGTCCATTCGCCCTGCTTCGGCACAAGCGTGATGTCGAGCTTGCCATCCTTCACGTCATACATGAGCTCGGACAGGGGAGTCTTGCCGACATCAAGCGAGATATGGAAAGCGCGCATCGCACCGACCGTCGGACCGATTGTGACGCCTTTCGGTAAAAACCCAGGTAATTCGTCCGCTTTAAATCCGGGCGCGCAAATATCAAACGTCTTGCCAAGCTTTTTCAAAACCAAACCCATGGCAATCACCGAGGCAAGACCATCCGTCGACGCGTGTTCACGGGTCGTTACGAGGATATTCTTTGCACGCCCAATCAGTTCAAGGGCCTGTTGTTCCGGGAGTAGCGACATGGCTGTAGCTAATGAGCTAGCTTATGGCTGTTTTACGCCTCTGTCAAGGCTCTGACAAAGTGGAAATGTCAATAATATCTGACAAAATAAGCCCTCTCGACCTGCCTGCGATTTTCCGATATTCTAGGCACATTCTCTATGTCGGAAATGAATGCTTGGCCAAAGGCCTACGAAGCCTCGTCTGTCGAGGACAAAATCTACGCAGATTGGGAAGCCTCGGGCGTCTTCAATCCTGACAATCTCCCGGACCGCAATCAAAACGGCGAGCCTTTCTGCGTGATGATGCCGCCGCCCAACCGCACCGGCACCCTCCACATGGGCCATGCCCAACGCATGACCACGCAAGATTTGATTATCCGTTTCCAGCGCATGCGCGGCAAAAAAGCTCTTTGGATTCCGGGTACGGACCATGCCGCCATTGCAACGCAAGTTAAAGTCGAACAACTGCTGATCAAAGAAGGATTCAAAGACCCGCGCAAAGGACTCGGACGTGAGGAATTTCTCAAACGAGTTGAAGCATTTGCCAAGGAAAGTCATGATATTATCGTCAATCAAGCCCGCAAAATGGGCTCTTCCTGCGATTGGTCTCGCGAGCGCTATACCTTCGACAAAGAGCGTAATCTCGCCGTCAACACGATTTTTGAGATGATGTTCGAGGACGGTCTCATCGAGCGCGGCTTCCGCATCGTCAACTGGGACCCGCAATTTCAAACGACATTGTCGGACGATGAAGTCGAGACAAAAGACACGACAGCCCGTCTCCTCACCTTCAAATACGCCAAAGATTTTCCCATCGCGATTTCTTCGACTCGCGCCGAAACCAAATTCGGCGATACTGCCGTTGCTGTTCATCCGGACGATGCACGCTACAAAGAATATATCGGACAACAGTATGAGCCGGAATTCTGCGGCCGCAAAATCTCCATCCGCATCATCGCCGATGAAGCCGTCGACCCGTCCTTCGGCACCGGCGCCCTCGGTGTCACCCCAGCCCACTCGATGATCGACGCAGAAATTGCCGAACGCCATCATTTGCCAACCGTGCAAGTCATCGACCAGCAGGGGAAGATGATGGCCGATTGCGGTCCGGGTTTCGTCGGCCTCACTACCATCGAGGCGCGAGCCAATGTCGAGCGCATGCTCGAGGAGGCCGGCCTTCTGATCTCGGCCGAAGAAGTCGCTCAAGCCCTTCCGGTCGCCCAACGTGGGGGAGCAGTGGTCGAACAGCTGCCTTCTAAGCAATGGTTCGTTCGTGTGAACAAAGCCTTCAAGGTGCGTCAGAAGACCATGGGTAAGTGGGAGAAGGGGGATGAGGTGACGCTCAAAGAGTTGATGATGTACGCGGTCGAGTCCGGTCAGGTCGAAATCATTCCAAAGCAATTTGAGAAAACGTATTTCCACTGGATCAACAATCTCCGCGACTGGTGTATCTCGCGCCAAATTTGGTTCGGACATCAAATTCCGGTTTGGTACAAAGACGAAGAAACACAATTCGGTACCGAGTCTCCGGGTGAAGGTTGGTCTCGCGATCCCGACACGCTCGACACATGGTTCTCTTCCGGTTCTTGGACATTCTCCGCCCTCGGCTGGCCAGACAAAAAAGAATGGAAAGCGCATCGCGATTATCATCCGACGGCTGTCTTGGAAACCGGCCGCGACATTCTCTTCTTTTGGGTCGCCCGTATGATTCTCATGTCGACCTACGCGATCGGCGAAGTGCCTTTCAAGCATGTCTATTTGAGCGGCCTCGTCACCGATGAGCAGGGGAGAAAGATGTCAAAATCCCTTGGAAACATTCTCGATCCGCTTGAATTGATTCCCAAATTCGGCACCGACGCCGTCCGTCTTTCGCTTGTCCTCGGAATGACGCCGGGTCAAGACGGCAAGCTCTCGGAAACCAAAATCGAAGCCTTCCGAAACTTCACCAACAAGCTCTGGAACATCTCGCGCTTTATGGCTTCAACCATCAACGCGGACACAGCCGGAACAAAAGGAAAACAGACACTCGCCGACGAATGGATTCTCTCCCGTCTCGCCGACACCGCAGCCTCCGTCACATCAAAACTCGAAGCCTTCCAATTCTCTTCCGCCGGAGAAGAGCTTCGTGATTTCACATGGTCTGATCTTGCAGACTGGTATTTGGAGATTGCGAAAGTCGAAGGAGGTAAAACGGAAATCCTGAAAGAACTTTTGAACGGCATTCTCCGCATGTGGCATCCCTTCATGCCTTTCGTAACCGAACATATTTGGAATATGGGCGGCATGTCCGGAGCACTGATCGTCAAAGAATGGCCCGAGTACGTGAATGACTCATTAGGCGAAGTCGGCAATTTCGAAAAGCTCCGCCTCCTCGTCACCGACATCCGTCGCCTCCGCGCCGAGCAAGGAGTCGAAGCCGCCCAGAAAATCTCTTTCGGTCTTGTCGCGGACGACGACATGGCCGGTTTGGTCCGGGACAACTTGGAATGGCTCAAGCGCCTTACCAACACCTCGTCCATCGAGCTCA
>CAZYKJ010000082.1:2461-3826 GCA_964648065.1 uncultured Gammaproteobacteria bacterium | reverse complement strand
TGTGAAGCTCGTATGACAGCCTGGTATTCCTGGACTTCCGAGTTAGCGCGACGCTTGTCCGAAGTTTCGGGCCAGTCCGTTTCGCCAACCGACATCGTCACCCCGCCCGATAATAAGTTGGGCGATCTTGCCTTTGGTTGTTTCAAGCTTGCAAAGGCCATGGGTAAAAGCCCGGCAGCCATCGCCCAAGAGCTCGCCGGCTCCGTCGATCTCAAAAACTCCGACTTCGAATCCGCCTCCGCCGCCGGCCCGTATATCAACTTCACGCTTTCGACAGGTGAATCCGTTCACCGCGTCATTCGCGATGTAGAGGTAGCAGGGGACAAATACGGTGCCGTCGAAGCCGAGAAGAAATCGCAAGTCGTTCTCGAATACGCTCAGGTAAACACGCACAAAGAAATCCACGTCGGACACCTGCGCAACTTCGTTCTCGGCCTCGCGCTTGATCGTGCGCTCACGCATGCCGGCGTTGATTGCGTTCCCGTGACCTATCACGGCGATGTCGGCGCTCACGTTGCTAAATGTTTGTGGTGGATGGCTAAGACCGAGCGCAAGCAGGAAAAGTCCGGAAAATTCCTCGGCGAAATGTACACGGAAGCCACGCGAGAATTGGAAGCGCATCCGGAATGGAAAGATGAGGTCTCGGAAGTACAGCGCAAGCTTGAAGCGCATGAGCCTGAATTGGAAAAGATTTGGCAGGAAACACGCCGCTGGAGCATCGACGAGATGAAAGAGATTTTCGACGATCTCCAACTCCGCGTCGAGCATCAATATTTCGAGTCCGAAGTCGTTGATCGCGGGCAGGAAATGGTCGACACGCTGATCAAACAGGGGATTGCTAAGGAGTCGCAAGGCGCGATGATTGTTGATTTGGAAGACGTAAAACTCGGTGTCTTCCTCGTCCGTAAATCCGACGGCACTTCGCTCTACGCCACAAAAGACCTCGCGCTAGCCGAGCGAAAGCATGAGGATTATCCAAACGCAGAACGTTCGCTCATCCTCGTCGACAATCGCCAGAAATTCTATTTCCAGCAGCTTTTCGAAACGCTCAAGCGCATGGGAATTTCCGTGCCGCATGAATTTATCGGCTACGAATTTGTCACGCTCAAATCCGGTGCCATGTCTTCTCGCGAAGGCAATATCGTGACCTATCAGGAGTTCCGCGAGAATGTGCTCGAATTCGCACGCGGTGAAGTTTTGAAGCGCCACGAAGATTGGAACGAAGGCAAAGCCAGCCATACGGCTTGGTGCATTGCCATGGCCGGCATCAAATTCGGCATGCTCAAACAAGGCTCGGACAAAGTGTGCACCTTTGAGCTCGAACAAGCCCTCTCCTTCGAAGGCGACACCGGTCGATATTGTTTG
>CAZYKJ010000082.1:269-2451 GCA_964648065.1 uncultured Gammaproteobacteria bacterium | reverse complement strand
AACGCGCTTGGGTTCGATTATCCGCAAAGCCGGTCCGCAAAACCCATTCGACGGCGAGCTCTCGCGCGGTTTTGATCACGCTACAGAAAAAGCCCTTGCCCTCGTCATCGCCGAACTTCCATCCGTCATCGCCACAAGCGCCAAAGAACTGCGTCCATCCGTCATCGCGCAATGGTGCTTGAAAGCCGCACAATCTATCAACGGTTTTTATCGCGATGTTCCGGTTCTCGAGTCCGAAGGCGATCTACGCGACGGTCGTATCCGCCTGGCAACTTCCGCTCGCAACTCGCTTGTTCTCGGTCTGAATATTCTTGGAATCACGGTTCCGGAGGAAATGTAGCTTTCGGCTTTGACCTCTTGATGCGCGCTTTGTAAGGTCAGCCTATCGTTATGTTTTCCACACCCAAGCCGCCGGAGCTCAAACCGGTACTCTCCATGGACATCAAGCCCGACATGCCGGCCGCTCCGCCAGCTCGTCCTTCCGCAACCCTCATTGCCAAAGGCGTGAAAGTCGAAGGCGATTTTAATAGCGATGGCGACGTTCAGATCGAGGGTGAGGTGAAAGGCTCCTTATCGACCAAAGGGCGCCTGACAGTCGGAAACGACGCATCCATCCACGCCGAGGTCAAAGCCGGCGATGCGGTGATTTCTGGTGCCATAGAAGGCAATGTGATTATCGAGCGTCGTGCCGAGCTCAAGTCCACGGCCAAAATCACGGGTGATATCACGGCGGAAGCATTGATCGTCGAGGCTGGTGCGCGCATCAATGGAAAGGTCACGGTTGGCGGAGGCAAAGCAAAGGAGTAAACATGTGTCCTCGTACGGCTATCTCTACGATGATCGATTGAGTGACCGGAAATACGACCGGGAGATTTCACGGCTGGAAGGGGAGCTATCGCAACGCGGAATGAACGGACGCATCGGACGTTTTGCGCTCTTTCGTCATGTCCGCGATATTGTCTCCGATTTGATGCGCACCGGCGCGCAAACGTTGGTCGTGGTAGGCGATGACAAGACATTATTCGCCACGATCGGCGCCTTGGGCGAGCATCGTCCGGTGATTGGATATATCCGGCTGATCGCGGCCCAAAGCATCTCCAAATCGTTGGCGATTCCAGTCGGAGTTCCGGCTGTCGATATTCTCGCTGCGCGTTTTATCCACTCCGTTGACTTGGGAATGGCGGGATCCCGTCCCTTTTTGTCGGAGCTCCGCGTCGATGGTCCGGGCCTCTCTATCCGCGTAGACAATATGTATCGTCTCGAGCCTCCGCCAGGCGGTTCTATCATCGTAAGAAACATTGGCGGACAATCCGAGCCTTCCGACGGCCTGCTCGATCTCATTATCCAGCCTCCGGAAGAACGCCGTACCTTCTTTGACCTGCGACGTATGCTAAAGGCTCCGGAAACGCATGTGACCATGAAAGAAGGGCTTCTCAAGCGCCAAGTCACCGGCAGCTGCTCGGCGGACGGTATACCCCTCGAAGGTGAAGAGCTTGTGATTGGTATACGGCCCGGAGGTCTCAAGATGATTATCGGGCGCAGGGGTAGGGGAATGCTTGCGCGATCCGCCGGTTTTTGATACCGTTTTGCGGCACAGCTTGAGGACATATGGGGCGGCGGTGGCGAAATTGGTAGACGCACTACCTTGAGGTGGTAGCAACCGCAAGGTTATGAGAGTTCAAGTCTCTCCCGCCGCACCATGTGTTCTGAACGTGTCCGGGACACTTAGCTCAGTTGGTTAGAGCATCTCGTTTCCACAGAGAGGGTCGTAGGTTCGAATCCTACAGTGTCCACCATACAAAAAACCCCGTACCCACGGGGTTTTTTGAGTCTGTCCCTCGACAAAATCGCTGAAATGCGGTATGTTCAAACCCGCTTATGGCCGATTACGCATTGGCAAAAACCAGCCTTCTAGCAAAGGCAGTACAGCCAAAAACGCCTCCGGAAGTACCGGAGTCTTCGCGTATCACGGTTCATGCCGCGGTCAGCCGTTTTTCCGTTCTCTACGAGCGCATTCGCAATGCCGTGGATTATAAGGACGACCACCTTTTGCGCAAAGCGGCGATTTTCCGCATCCTCAAGCGCCAGCTCTCTCTCGAGACCGATCCGATGATTATCGGTAATCATTTGATTCGCGAGCTCATTGCCGCACGCTATCTCCCAAACGGCGCCGTTCACGAAG
>CAZYKJ010000082.1:0-259 GCA_964648065.1 uncultured Gammaproteobacteria bacterium | reverse complement strand
TCCAAGCCGGTACTGTTATCAATAAATATCTGGCCTGCCGACGCGTGCAAGCCGGATCCGAGGCCTATACCGAATGGTTGCTCGGCATTATCGCCGCGGAGCTCGAAGAATTGGTGGATGATCACGACGAATCCAAGGCATTCGTGAATTTCTTGTTCGAGCAATTGGGAGAGCGTATCACCGTTCGTGATAATTTACTTGATGACACCGATCGACGTTTGCAGGTCTATGTCGCTTGTCACCGCCTGCTCGATAAAGC
>CAZYKJ010000081.1:0-3975 GCA_964648065.1 uncultured Gammaproteobacteria bacterium | reverse complement strand
CCGAAGACATCCGTATCCCTGTTCCGACTCTCCGCCTACCAACGCCTTCCATGTTCGATAGCCTCGCCGCCAAATTTCAGGAGAAAATGATTTCGTCAACGCTCAAGTCTCTCCGAAATCTCGACACGCGTGTCATCATCACTCCGCATGTCCTCAAATTCCACGCCGATGATGGTCGCGAGCAGTATCGTGAGCTCGCAAAAGACATCGCCAAAAAATATGGTGTCGAATAAATGTTGGTGGCGCCTCGCCATTTTTGTCTTACCTCTCCAAACGCATCTCATTCTTGCGAATGGTTTTCTCGTTTATGCTGCATGGATACCGATGCTCGTTTGTATTGTTCTCGGTTATCAAAATCGTTCCAAGCTCGTTTTGAATCGCCGTACCGCTCTCGCGATTCAAAGCATTGTCTTACTAGTCGCTGTTTCCCTTATCAGTGCTTTCCCGATAGCCACCCTTCAATGGTTTATCCAGGTTGCGATACTTTGCGGATTCGCATGGTCACTGATCCGTTTCGAAGTTCCTGTCGATGAATTGATCACGTGGTCCATTCTCTCGATGATCCCTCACGCCCTTCTCGCTATTCAACAGGGGATCACGCAGAACGTCATCGGCTCCACACTGTTCGGCATCGCCGCGCAAGACCCGCTTACTCGCGGAGTGGCCGTTGTTGAAGCGAATGGCATTCGTTTTCTTAGAGCCTACGGCGGCCTCCCATATCCAAATATTCTCGGCGGATTTTTCGCCTTTGCCCTTCCCGCATCCCTCTGGCTCACGCTCCGCGACAAGCGTTGGTCCATCGCCTCATGTCTTTTCGCGGTAGCCCTCATCCTCACCCATTCGCGTTCCGCCTGGATCGCCTGCGCTTTTCTCCTCATGACTCTCGGATGGAGCTATCGAAAGTCCCTGCCTGACAAGCGCGTTTTGTTCACGGTGCTCTGTTCCCTGATCGTTGCGCTCTTCTGGCAATGGCCACTCATTAATACGCGCGTTACGGCAGAGGGTCGTCTCGAAGAGCGTTCGGTATCTGAACGCCTCGCCGGAAATCAATCCGGTATCGCCGTTTTCCGAGACCACCCTTGGACCGGTATTGGCGTGAATACGTTTAGTGAAGCGTTTCCTGAATACGCCCTCCCACACAGTGTTCCGCTTCTGATTCTGGCCGAAGTGGGTCTGATCGGCAGTTCCGGGTTGGTGATCCTCGGGTATCTTTTCTGCTCATCAGCGCACTGTAAGCGCTATCGCATCTATTGTATTATTTTACCACTCGCGATTCTCGGTCTGCTCGATCACTATCTTTGGTCCTATTGGTCCGGTCAGGCCTTGTTTATACTCGTAATGAGTTGGACATGTCTGGGGGTTGACAGGGCTCAAAAAATAGGGTAAATCTATCAGGCTCTAGAATACAAACACGAGGAGTTTGCGTGCATCAATTCGAGAGTGGCGATAAAAAAACATTTGGTTCCTCTGTACCTCCCAAGGCGGATCAGGGTGTCATGGAACGATACCCGAGCCGCCGCCCCTCCAATCCGGCCCTCGTGCCGGCCTATGAGGTGGGTCAGCTCAAGCTGCTACGACTGATGTTCCATCATGTGCCCATCGCTATGGTGGCCACGGATCCGTTCGGAGTCATCGTCGACGCAAATCCCTGTGCGATCGAGCTCTTTGGTCCGCCGCTCTCCGAGCTGGTCGAGACCCCGATCTTTTCCCATCTCGAGGACGAGTACGGCGCGCCGCTGGCGGACGTCATCGGTCGCCAAGTCGCGGACTTCCGTATCGTTCGCGATCGTCACGTGTTCGTGAAGAACAAGGACGGCACGCGCCGATCCTGTATGCTCGATGTCGTTCCTCTCGTGGAGGACGGTCAAATCTTGCGTGCGTTCGGCGTCTTCCGCGATCGTACCGAGCTCGAGAAGCGTACGGAGGTCGACGAGAAGACCGGACTCCTGAACGAGCGCACCTTTCTGAAGCGTGTCGAGGAGCAGATCCGCATGGCTCGCCGCAAGGACGAGCCGCTCGCCATGGTCTACATCGACATGCGACACTTCAAGCAGCTGAACGACTTCTTTGGTCATGCCGAGGGAGATCGCGTCATCCGCAAGATCGGGCAAGTGCTCGAGGAGACGGCCTTTGCTACCGACTTCAAATCACGCTTGCACGGAGATGAATACGCGGTTCTGTTGACCCGTATCGACCGTGAAAAGGTCGAGAAGGCCGTCGGTAAGATCGCAAAAGCTCTCGCCTTCGAGATCGATCTCGCGAGGCCGAAGGATGGCCGCATCATCGCGGCCAACATCCATGCCGACATCGGCGTGGTCTGGCGCCAGGGTGCCGACATCCCGAGCTCCAAGGAGCTGCTCGAACTCGCCGACAGGGTGATGTTCAAGGCCAAGCGCCGACACAAAGACGGGGAGGACTTGCCCTTCCTGATCGAGCTGGAAGAATCCTGACTACGAGCCCCGAGCCGATGTACATCGGCTCGGGGCTTTCTCTTGACTCGGCATGCTTTTTTCCACTAAGGTAGGCCTACTCTCTATGAAATTACTTCCTCTCAACGATCGTTTGATTATCGACGGCGGCAAAAAGGAAGAGATGACCGCTTCCGGTCTTGTTCTCCCTGACACCGCATCCAAAGAACGCCCGGAACAAGGCACGGTTATTGCTGTCGGTCCGGGTCGTCTGGACGAAAAAGGAAATCGCATCGCCATGTCCGTCAACGTAGGGGACAAGGTTGTTTTTAAAAAGTATTCGCCGGATGAAGTGAAAGTTGATGACAAAGAATATCTCGTCATTTCTGAATCAGATGTACTCGCCGTAATTGAATAAACATATGTCCAAAGTTATTTACTTTAACGAGGAAGCTCGTCAGGCGCTCAAGCGCGGCGTCGATAAGCTTGCGAATGCCGTCAAGGTTACGCTCGGCCCGAAAGGCCGCAATGTGGTGATTGATAAAGGCTACGGCTCGCCGACGATTACCAAAGACGGCGTCACGGTTGCCAAAGAAGTCGAGCTTGAAGACAAAATCGAACACATGGGTGCTGAATTGGTAAAGGAAGTTGCTTCAAAGACAAATGATGTTGCAGGAGATGGCACGACGACGGCAACGGTCCTCGCTCAGGCCATGATTTCCGAAGGTATCAAGAACATTGCCGCGGGCGCCTCTCCGCTTGCCGTGAAGCGCGGCATTGAAAAGTCCGTCGAAGCCCTCGTCGCCCAACTTCGCGACAAGGTTGCTCAGCCGGTTACAGGTGGCATGATTGAAAACGTCGCTTCTATTTCCGCAAACGACAAAGAAATCGGAAAAACCATCGCAGAAATTGTCGCCGAGATGGGCAAGGAAGGCGTGATCACGGTTGAAGAAGGCCAGTCCTTCGGTATTGTGAAGGAAGTGGTCAAAGGCATGCGCATCGACAAAGGCTATGTGTCGCATTACATGGTAACCAATGCCGATCGCATGGAAGCCGAGTACGCCGACCCGATGATTCTCGTGACCGATAAAAAGATTTCTTCCGTTTCAGATATTTTGCCGTTGCTCGAAAAAGTTCTGAAAGCCGGCCGCAAAGAACTCATCATTGTTGCCGACGATATCGACGGCGAAGCCTTGACGACGCTTGTCTTGAACAAACTACGCGGTATTTTTAACACGCTCGCTATCAAAGCCCCGGGCTTTGGCGATCGCCGCAAAGAAGTTTTGCAGGACATTGCTATTGTCACAGGCGCCGCCTTCATTTCCGAAGATCTCGGACGTAAGTTGGAATCCGTCGAGCTCGAAGATCTCGGTTCTGCTCGCAAAGTCATCTCCTACAAAGACGCCACGACCTTCGTCGACGGCAAGGGAGACAAAACGCAAATTGAGGCTCGTGCCGCTTCACTCAAGAAGCAAATCGAGACGGTCGATTCATCCTTCGACAAAGAAAAGTTGGAAGAACGTTTCGCAAAGCTCATGGGCGGAGTCGGTGTCATCAAAGTTGGTGC
>CAZYKJ010000080.1:0-3985 GCA_964648065.1 uncultured Gammaproteobacteria bacterium | reverse complement strand
TAAAACTTCTATTCAGTCACGTCAGTCTGCCGCCAGTCCGATCTAGTGAGTTCTATGTCTTCCTAAACGAATTCCGGCTCTGTCTCCCCTGCTTTATCATCTATTAATCTCTTTCGCTATCATCCACCGGTGGTTTAGGGGCTGTAATATTTACATCCCACCAAGCCTTAAAACTTGATAAGAGATCACGCCCCCAGAAATAGGCGATACGTTGATAGGTCTGCAGGTCTGCTGATTCGCCCTGAACACTGATTCCAAATACATGGCTCGTCCAAGGTGAAAGCGCTGTGTCACGATGACTGCTTGATCGACGTGAAACTCCTGCTTGGCACGTTTGCAGCTCTCATAGGTTCGATAGCCTTGCCCATCGATAAGAATATCCGATTCCGGCACACCAAGCTCCATTGCGACATTTTTCATCGTAGCAACTTCATTTGCGTGAAATTTTCCATCATCGCCGGTCATCAGCAGTTTTTTGACTGAACCATCGCCATACAGCATTACCGCGGTCTGAATGCGATCGTAGAGCGCGTCAGAAGGTGTTCCGTCCTGCTTGATGCTCGCACCCAAGACGATGGCATATTCCGCCGGCTTGATACGGCTATCGATCTGGCTCACATGACTCATTTGCACGTAGACAATGACGGAAAACACAAAAGCCGCTGCTCCAAAGGCGAGCGAGCCAACGACTTGTACTGCTCTTTGAAGTTTGGGATTAGTCTGCATTTTCCGGTTTATCGATCATGAGGGGATTGATACCTGGACCTTCCCCTGTTACACGCATCACGTCTTTATCGATTTTCGAATACTCGCGTCCGGACAAATTATATTGATTCACCGCAGTGCCAAGTGCGCGTCCAACGGCATCATGTTTTTCCTGATACGCCGCAAGATGCTTTCCAAGCTCGTCTACACGCTGGCGAATCTCCTTAGCCTGTTCCTCGATCTTCATCGCGCGCAAACCTTGCAAAACCGTCTGAAGATAAGCGGTAAAGCTCGTCGGTGAAACAATGATGACATGATATTTCGTTGCCGCACGCTGAATCAGACTTTCCGTATCCTCCCCAACCTCGCCAATTTTATTGACGAGCAAGTCATAATAAATCGCTTCATGCGGAATAAACATGAAAGCAAAATCCATAGTCCCTTCTTCCGGGCGAATATATTTTGCTGTTTCTTTAATACGATTCTTCAAGTCATTCACAAAAGCCTTTTCGAATGTCACACGATCGATCGGGGCTTCGGCGGCAGCCAAGCGATTATAATTTTCCAGCGAGAACTTCGAGTCGACGGGTACGATTTTATCTTGGATAAAAATCGCCGCATCGACAATCTCCCCATCCTTGAACGGATATTGCATTTGATACTGATCCGGTGCAAAAATCGTTTTTAGAATCGTCTCGAGATAATATTCGCCGAGAATTCCGCGCTGCTTTGGATTGGTCAGGATGCGCTGCAAATTTTCGAGCTGTCCCGAGAATGAGAGTACCTGCTTGTTTGTCTCCTCAATTTTGACGAGCCGTTCCGCGACGTCTCGTACCGTACTCGTCATTTGATGGCTCGAAACCTGCTGATGCTTCATGGATTCGGTCAGCGATCCACGCAAATCGCGATCAAGACTCTCCATGCGTTGCTGAAGAACCATCAAGAGTTGTGGATCAATGCCATTGCTCGCTTTCCCTTGCCTCATAATCAGCCAAGCTGTCACGGCAAAGCCCGCCACCAAGATAATGGCTAAAATGGGCAGTAAAAGCTCGTTTCCCATAGACGCACAGCATAGCCCACAGTTGCCCTCTTGCAAACCCTGACCATCTCGGCTATCTTCACGCAATCAAGCAAAAAAACTCTTCACTATGAATCTTACTTCAGGACCGTCGAGCTGGGACCGCGATATGCAAGGAATGCCGGGCATGGACGAGGAGGAATCCGAAAACCTTGCGGCTCTTGGCATGCATATTACCGGTGATGATAAAAAGAAGGATGAGGAAGAAGAAGATGAGGAAGAAGTGAAGGTAAAGGACGATGTGATTGGCGATGATGCCGTTAAAACGGATGAAGACGAAAAGGAGGAAGACGAAGAATTGGAAGAAGTCGACGAACTCAAAGCGCTCGATATTCTCGCCAAGAAATTAAAGGAAGAGGACGCACCGACCATGGTGGATGAAGAAGAGTAAGAAAAAAGCCCTCCGATCAAATCGGAGGGCTTTTTCGATCAATGCTTATTGGCAAACCGCACACTCTTCTGTCGCCACATCGCGTTTCACCGACTGCATATCAATCGATTCTGCCTGAATCGGTGCTGCCGAGCGGACATAGTAGAGCGACTTCACGCCCAACTTCCAGGCCAGCGTATGCACTTCGTTCAAATACTTGCCGGAAATCGGTGTCGGGAAGAATAAGTTGAGCGATTGTGCCTGATCAATATATGGCTGACGATCTGCGGCCTGCTGAACGATCTCGCGCATGTTCATTTCATATGGAGTGCGGAACACGGCCTTCTCATCCGGCGTCAGGGCATCAAGATTCATGACACTCCCCTTGTCGGCGATAATACGCTTCCAAACCTCGGTTGTATTCTGACCTTTACTCTCCAAGAGCTTCTCGAGATGCTTGTTCTTGTACAGGAAGCTTCCGGACAAAGTTTTCTGCAAAAATGCATTGCCAGGAATCGGTTCAATCGAAGGCGTAGCTTCATTACAGATAAAGCTCGTTGATGCCGTCGGTTGAATGCTTGTGATATACGAGTTGCGTCGCGTTCCCCCATCGAGCGGCAATCCGCGTTCTTTCGCCAACTTTTCCGAAGCCGCATGGGCATGCGTTTGGATATTCGCAAAAATTTCCTTGTTGATTTGGCGTGCAAGCAAGCTCTCAAACGGAGTCATCTTGCTCATCAAGTAGCCGTGATAACCCATGGCTCCCAAACCGATCGAGCGCTCATGCTTCACGGAATTAATCGCCTTCTTGAATTCCTTCGGATCCGCAAGTTCGCAGAACGCTTCCAGATTGTTATCGAGTGCCGTTACGCAGTCATACGTGATCTGCGCGATCTGATCTTTCCATTCATCGTACTTTTCGATATTCAAGTTGCCCAAGCAGCATACGGCTGTTCGTTCTTCGTTTGTCGGCAGTACGATTTCGGTACACAAATTGCTTTGACGCACCTCCAATCCGAGCGCTTTGTGATGAGCGGGCAATGCCTTATTTACGGTATCGATAAATAAGATATACGGCTCGCCGGTTTCGGCACGCATGGTCAAAATCTTGCGCCACATCTCCTTGGCATTCAGGCTCTTGGTCACCTTTTTGTAATGCGGATCGATCAAGTCGTAGTCGCGATCCTCCTCCACGGCTTTCATGAATTCATCGGTGACAACAATACCGTTATTAATATTGAAGCACTTGCGATCAATATCGCCGCCGGTCGGCTTGCGAATTTCCAAAAAGTCTTCGATATCCGGATGATCGATGCGTAGATAGGCTGCTGCTGCACCGCGACGATGCGAGTTGCGCGAGATGGCGAGCGTTTCCGAGTCCATAATCTTCAAAAACGGAATCACGCCCGAAGACTTCAAGCCCGAAGCCTGCAAATGCGCATTCTGTCCCCGCAACTGCGACCAATCCGTTCCAATGCCGCCGCCGTATTTCGACAAGAACGCATTCTCGCGATACACATCAAAAATTCCTTCCAGCGTATCCGGAACCGTGTTCAAGAAGCAGGAAATCGGCAGTCCCTTCTTCGTGCCGATATTCATCATGGTCGGCGTGGCCGGGATATACCAATAGCGCGACATGTAGTCGTACAACCTTTGAGCCAATCCTGCGTCTCCGCGCGCCAATCCCGTTGCAACGCGCGTGTAGAACATCTGTAAATTCTCGTAAGGACGTCCATTCTCATCGCGCAGCAAATAACGATCGCGCAAGTTCTCGAGACCAAAGTATGTCATGAGATGCTCATGTTCGCGCGTGGCCTTAATCCCCTGCTGAA
>CAZYKJ010000079.1:1166-3999 GCA_964648065.1 uncultured Gammaproteobacteria bacterium | reverse complement strand
GCTCTCGTCCTTGGCGCCTTCGGCCTTTGCGACTTCCGGCGGCGGCTGGATAATGGTTGCGGCCGGCGGCGTCAGAATCATGCGCGTCTGCCAAAATTGGATACCGGCAGCAGCAAGCGCGAGAACGTAGTTCGGCTTGGTGAGATCAAACAAACCGAGGAACATGGTTTGAATGGTTTGCGGATTCGGCACAAACGGATAGAGCTGATTCAATCCTTTGGATGCGAGGCCGACAGACAAGGCGTGATAGAGCGCAATGAACACCGGAAGTTGAACGAGCAACGGTAAACAGGAAGCGGCCGGATTTACCTTTTCGCGCTCGTAGAGCTTCATCAATTCCGCGGCTTGCGCTTCTTTATCATCCTTGAGACGTGCACGAACCTCCTCGATCTTGGGCTGGAGTTCCTGCATCGCGCGCTGCTGCTTGATTTGAATATGCGTGAGCGGATACAAAACCAACTTAATGATCAAGGTCAAAACGATAATCGCGATTCCGATATCTTGACCGGGAATCGTCACATAGAGCCACACCAACAGATTGAGAATCGGCTGGAAGAAAATGAAATTGAATGCTGATTGTATGGCTTGGAACATATTATATTTTCTGGCAACTTGTATTATTCTTTTGATTCGCTAGCAGCTTCAGCGGTTTCGGCGACAACGGGCGTCTGCTCCGTGTAGCCCTCCATCTTTTCTTCCACTTTTTCCTCGGCCTTGGCTTCGGACGCTGCTGCTGTCTCGGCGATCTCCCCTGCTTCGGAATCGGCGACGACTTTGCCGCCTTGTTCGACCACCGTGATTTTCCAAGCTGTGAGTTTGGCGGCGAGACGAACGTTTTGTCCACCCTTACCGATGGCGAGCGAAAGCTGATCAGCCGGAACAGATACAACGGCGAGATGCTCTTCGTCGCGCAGCTCAACATTTAATACCTTGGCCGGAGACAAGGCGGCTTGAATATATTCGATCGGATTTTCATGCCAGAGAACGACGTCGACTTTTTCTCCACCGAGCTCGCGGATCACGGACTGAATACGCGTACCGCGCTGGCCAATACAAGAACCGATCGGATCGACGGCATCGTCGTTGGACGAGACAGCAACCTTGGTTCGAGAACCGGCTTCGCGGGCGATGTTTTTGATCTCGACCGTACCGTTCAAGATTTCCGGAATTTCTTGCGAGAACAATGCCGTGACGAGCTGAGGGCTCGTGCGCGACAAACGGATTTCCGGTCCGCGGCTCGTCATCTCTACGGAGCGCAGAAGAGCCTTGATGCGCGTACCTGGGAAATAGCGCTCGGCCTCCACCTGATCTTCCGGAAGCATGATGCCGGTTGCGCGGCCGAGGTCGATCAAGACGAGACGGCCCTCGCGGCGCTGGACGGTCACGTTCATCAACTCGCCTTCGCGGCCCTTGAAGTCGGAGAAAATAACATTGCGCTCGGCCTCGCGGAGCTTCTGCAAAATAACTTGCTTGGCAGTTTGTGCGGCCATGCGACCGAACGCAGCCGGCACGCCGAGCTCGACACGGATCTCTTCGTTGACCTGTGCATCCGGCTTGAGGTCGCGCGCATCGGACAACATGATCATGGTCTTCGGATTGAATTTGAATTCTTCCGCAAGAGCCATGTCCGTCGGGACGCCGCTTTCATCCGGCGGACGACGATCCGGCTTTTGGCCAGGGACTGGAGGCTTTGGGGCCGTGGCGGCTTCCAAGCGCTGGAAATAGTCCTCATCCAATTCCATGTCTTCGACTACCGTCTTCACGTCGAATACACGAATACCGCCGGTCATACCGTCGTATTTTTCCGGGTCAAATTCGACACGGAGGTTCTGGTTTTTGTTGCCGAAGTCCTTGCGATAAGCCGCGGCAAGGGCGTTCTCGACGGTTTCTAGCACCGATTCGAAAGAAATGTTCTTTTCGTCGGCGATTTGCTTCATCGCGATGGAAATTGGAGAGGCCATATCAGTCTATTTAATAAAGAAACCCGATCGTCCGGATCGAGTAGTGTCAAGAGGATAGCAGATCAAGAATGGCTTGACAAGATGACTAATTCCGCGTAGGTTACACATCTGTCCCGTCTTGCGGGATACTGCGCCGGACAGTTTCCGGCTGTTCCATGCTCCTTTACAGGTGAAGCAATGTTGCAGGTCGTCCCCTCTCCCGATCCGATTCGAGAGATCCAGCTCCCCGTCCGCAGCGAGTTCCTCCGCAACTTCTTGCGCGCCATGGCCACGAGCCTGTCGCGCACCACGTCGCCCTCCGTGCTGATCATCCCGCCCCGGGACCGGCACGAGCTGCACAGCGGCATCCAGATCATCGCGAACAGCATCCGCCACTGTGGCGAGCCCCGCTTCCTCCAGGACGACTACGACTTCTGCGAGAAGGTGCTCGAGGAGACGCATCACACGCGTCCCGTCGTCCATCTCGATGGCGATGCGCTCACGATCGAGCTGCAGGACCGCATCGTCCACGAGTGGGACCGCATGGCCTTCCGGCCGCCCTTCACGCTCTTCGTGGTGTCCAAGGATCCGGGTGAGCTGCTCGCGAGCGGCCTCTGGATCCGGTCCTTCCGCGAGAAGCTCAGCATGCCGACGTATCGCTGGCCCGAGGCCACGATGCGGCTCAGCACGCCGGAGCGCCGCGTGAGCTTCTTCGCCAAGGTCTTCGAGGAGATCGCGAGGAAGGAGTTCCCCGTCTACTCGACCGAGCAGCAGCTCATCGAGCCGGGCGCGCGCGACCTGCTCCAGCAACAGTTCTTCACGAAGTTCGCTCCGGCCTATGTCGGCAACTACGTGAAGTTCGCGGTCGATCTGATCGTGACCATGAAGAAGTA
>CAZYKJ010000079.1:0-1156 GCA_964648065.1 uncultured Gammaproteobacteria bacterium | reverse complement strand
TTCTCCTCGAGGAGATCGCGAAGAAGGAGATCCCCAACGCCAGCGCGATGATGATCGAGCCCGGTGCGCGGGAATTCCTCCTCAAGACGCTCTTCACCAACTTCACGCCCCACTACGTGGGCAACTACGTGAAGCTGGCGGTGGATCTGATCAGCACCATGAAGCAGTTCGGCGAGTCCAAGCTGACCGCCAAGATGGTGATCACGCTCACCGACCCCGGCAACGAGCTCGCGCTCACCTGATCCCCTGCTCCGCACCTTGCTTCCCCTCCCTTTCGCTCGCCCCTGTACCGACTCTGGTACGGGGGCGCTGTGTTTTTAGCGAATTTCTTGTCTTTTTTAAGAATTATTTATTCGTAATACTTTTATTACCCACTTGACATTTCATTATAATTATGGTGACCTCGTGCTACCTGTGATAGGATTATGGTAGGTCCTGCAGGAATGGTTCCCGAAGGAAAGCCTGTCGCCCTTTCAAAGCGAGGTTCGTCATGGAGAAGCTGCGATTCTTCTATGCGGCCGCCTTCGTGGCGGCTCTCACTGGTTGTCCGGGACCACTTCCCCCGGACATGCCCGACAGTCACGTCGATCCCGGGGACACCGGTCCCGACATGCACGATGCCTATGTCGACCCGATGGTCGATGCTGGCGTCGACGCCTACGTCCCGCCCGATCCCGACGGCGGCATGAGCACCTGCTCCGATCCCGAGTTCATCGGTGTCGAGTGCAACCTGCCCATGGGCATGACGTACGACGTGAGCACGTTCGCTTGCGCCGTGGCCATCGACAACGATCTGTGGATGAGCGACGCAGTGGGTGCAACCCCGCAGCGCGTCGGCTCTCGGACGGAAGGCGGACTGCTTCTGGTCGACTTCCCGTTCACGGTGGACAACTCGGGCATGAACATGCCCGTGGGTCGCATCGGCTCGTTCACCTGCGGCAACATGGGCAAGTGCTGGCTCAACTGGGGTAACCCGGACAGCCACTACTCGCATTGCTCCGCGACTTTCACCACGGACTGCAGCGAGGTAACGCTCGACTGCTACATGCCTGGCATCTCGACGCCGGACACGAACCACGCCTACTATGCCGGGACTTGATCCCGGATCCTACTGACAACACCCTCTGTGCTTCTCGCGCAGAGGGTGTTCTCGTTT
>CAZYKJ010000078.1:0-4036 GCA_964648065.1 uncultured Gammaproteobacteria bacterium | reverse complement strand
TGGAAAGACTTCTAGGAATCTTTATTAGTTAAGGCATTAGTAATCATGGGGTACGAACCGGCCAAACCCTTGCCAAAAGCAGGGGTTTTGCTTAGGCTTTGTTTATATGAAATTCCTCCTTTCGTCGTTTGTCTTTTGGCCTTTGGTTATCTTGCTTTTGACTTCGATTCGTCAGGTAAACCAGTATGAACGCGGCGTAAAGTTCATGTTTGGTAAGTTTCACAAAATGGTGAATCCGGGTTGGCGTTTGGTGCTGCCGATTGTGCAGTCGATGACCAAGGTCGACATTCGTACCAAGGCTGTCGAGGTTCCGTATCAGGATGCGATTACGAAGGATAACGTGTCATGTAAAATCAACGCCGTAATTTATTATCGTGTGGTTGATGCAGGTAAGTCTGTCATCGAAGTCGAGAACGTTTGGGGAGCCGTGTCGCAGCTTGCGCAGACGACGATGCGTAATGTGTGTGGTGAACTCACTTTGGACGAGCTTTTGTCCGAACGCGATCAGGCCTCGGCGCGTATTCAGAAGTCAATTGTCACGCATACCGGAAGCTGGGGTATTGAAGTGTTGGGTGTTGAGTTGAAGGATATCGCGCTTCCGGAGGAGATGAAGCGCACGATTGGTAAGCAGGCAGAGGCAGAACGCGAGAAGCGCGCCGTCATCATCAACTCGGAAGGTGAGGTTGCTTCGGCCGAGAACTTGAGCAAGGCGGCCTCCATCTTGGCGCAGAATCCAATGGCTTTGCATTTGCGCACGTTGAATACGATCAATGACGTGTCGAGCGATGAGAGTAATACGATTGTCTTTGCATTGCCGGTGGAAATCCTTCGCGCCTTCGAGAAAATGGGTAAAGGTTAAGAACCTGCTACACTGCGGGTATATGAAACGAATACTCGCTAGCATAGGTTTGCTGTCGCTTTTGGGTGCTGGTTGCATGGGTGCTCCTGTAGCCCCGCCAGTGCCGGTGAAGCCTGTTCCGCCTGTAACCACTGCTCCGGAGGTGCCGGAATTTGCCAAGAATTGGCTGATCTATCGAAGCGGCCAGTTTGGATTCTCGTTCCGTTATCCAAAGGCGAGCGGTCAGGCGCTTCAGCCGAAGCAGATCGATCTCGGAACGGCTGTCGAGAATCCGGGGAAGATGGATGTGCCGAAGAGCTTTATGGAAGTGAAGCTTTTGGCATCCGATGATGCGAGCTTGAAGAATCATTATTATGCGCTGAATGGTTGGGGCGATGGAGCGCCGACGGATGTCCGCACGGAAACCATCAATGGATTGACTTGGTACATTCACTCGGAAGGTGATGCGGGTGCTGGAAATTACTATAATACGATTTCGTATGTCACGTTGATCGGGAATACGCATGTCGTGCTTGCGTTTACGAATCATTCCGTAGCTTGTGAAAATTATGGAGATGATTGGCAAACGAAATGTGTGAAGTATGACGATGCGCGCGACACGGCGCTCTTCCACAAAATCGTCGAGACGTATCTGCCGAAACAAGAATAAGCGGCAACAAAACCCCATCGACTGTTCGATGGGGTTTTTGGAATTTCAACTAATTTCTTTTTCTGAAAAAGCTTGGAGGCGCGTCCGTAAACAAAGCGATACAGGCGGCGAGGATTCCGACATCGCGGATCGTGACATCGTTTATGCCGGTTACCAAGAGAACGATGGCGATATGGAGCCCTGCGATAAGCGAGGTGAACCAGATTTCTGCATCGATCAAGAGGAGGAAGCCAAGAACCAAGTCGAGCAGTCCTGTCATGAGCATGGCTTGTTCCAGTGGAACGGGCATCAAGTTCATGGCCCAAGGCTGTATATAACCGCCCCAAGCAAATGGATTTTGTATGATCAGTACGCCGATCCAAAGAAAGGTGATGGCGATACCGACGCGCAGGATGTGAAAAGCGGAGCGGCTCATATTATAGATTTGTATGCAGAATGAGGACGATGGCCATAAGCCAAGTCACCATCGCCGATGTCAGACACCAAAAGCACCATTCACGGATGATGCGCCACTGGATAATGACCAGCACCATGGACATAACCGTTGCCGCAGAGATAAGTCCCTCGATGATATGCAGAATGAGTTTTTGATCGCCGATACCGAGCACGGAAAAGACCGCCATCAAACAGGTGAGAGAATAAAAGGTTAATCCAAGGATGTCGTTATGGATTAAGAAGAGGCGATTGTATTTGCTTGATAGGACTGTGTTGCAATTACCGCCAATCAGACAGACGGGTTTTTTGGAGGCAAAACGCGTCTGAATCAAATAGGCGGTTTCACTCACGCCGATGGCGGAGAAGACAAAAATCCAGGCAAAAGCATTCATAGTTATTCGGCGGAATTGTTTTGTTCGGACTCCGGATTGTAGTCCGACGAACTGTTGATGTCCGCTCCAAACGTATAGTTGGTGTAGAAGGTGTCGGGAATGTCATCGATTTTTTGATTCCAGTTGTCGCCGTAAAAGGCGCGGGCCAGCTCTTCGGATTTGACCCAGCGCAGAACACCGCCGCGGCTCACGGCATAGACTTTTGGATCGGTCGCGAACTTCACCATGCGCACGCCGGGTCGGTATTGAACATTCGTGCCAAGGGTGAATTGGCCCAGAACGGAAGTCGAAACTTCCTGGACGGAATCAAAATTGTTGTACCACGTCATGAAGAGGCGGCTATTCGGGAACGCGTGACGCTTGCCATCAACTCCGATGTAGTAGACGGCTTTGCATGGATTGTCGACGCCGGCATTAGCGGGGCAGGCGAGCTTGAGGAGATGACGCGTGTAGCTTGTTTCGGGCGGATTGGGTGTTTCGGTTTGATTTGCCGTCGGCGTCGGTGTTTGAGGTGCCGTCGGTACAGGGGTGATGAGCGGGCGATCTGATGTTGGAGGCGGTGTCGATGTGTTGGGTGTCGAGTCTCCAAAGGGTTGCGCATTTTGCAATGCGCCGTTTACATTGAGTGCCGTGTTGTCGCCTGCTGCGATGCCGCCTTCTGCATCACGGCAAAAAACAAAGCCGATATGCGAGCCGCCAAATTGGAACGTGTAAGACAAGCTCGCAATGCCGCCGCTTACACTCATCGGGCCGACTTCTTCCAAATCAATATATAATTTGCAAGATTGGATGGCGATGGAAGAGGAGACTTGGGCCGTCAGCGTTACCGGCGTATTTGCCGTTGCCGTTACCGGATTGATGGTGCCGATATTCGGTTTTGCAAAAACCGCGAGCGGAGCCATGAGCAGGGCCGTCGAAAGGGGAAGGAGCAGACGTTTCATACTCTTGTTATGATACGCCAAATACGGTATACAGTGAACCATGCGCATTCTCCCTCTTTTTTTGACGGCAGATATTGTTGTCACAATTGTTCTTGGATTTACCGGTGTCGCCGTCCAACAGTCCTTGCGTCAAAGCGCCAATGATCCGCAGATACAGGCGGTTGAAAGTTTGGTGAAAGCTACAACAACTCCCAAGGTCGAGCCTATTGATATCTCGACGAGTCTCGGTACTTTTTTCATTGTTGTCGACAAGGATTTGAAGCCGATTGCCTATAGCGGAATGTTGGACGGAAAAACGCCCGTACCGCCTGCAGGTGTTTTTGACTATGTGAAAACGCATGGAGAGAATCGTGTGACGTGGGAGCCAAAGAAGGGAGTTCGTATCGCCGCGGTTATCATGAAAATGAACGGTGAAAATACCGGTTATGCATTAGTTGGACGATCGTTGCGCGAAGTGGAAAAGCGCGAGACCTTGTTGATGCAGTTGTGCTTGGCCGCCTGGGTTGCAAGCATGGTCGTATTGGCTATTGGTTATTGGTTTGCTACGAAACGCAAGGAACATACGGCTCCGAGTGCTTAGCTCTTGCCAAGCGAGTCGATTCGCGTTATAAATGCCACGCTTTTACCACGTAAAGATGCTTTGCATTCACGTGGCATGGGGCAATATGGTGGCTATGGTGAAGAGGTTATCACACCGCGACCTCCGACATCTACACAGGCTAAGACACTCTTTACCTACACGACGATCTTCCGATCTGCG
>CAZYKJ010000077.1:0-4082 GCA_964648065.1 uncultured Gammaproteobacteria bacterium | reverse complement strand
GGTGGCGGAAATCAGACCGTCGATGATAAGGAGAATCGCGAGGAGACGGCGCGGAGCGTAGCGGTCGGCAAGAAGACCTCCGAGAGGTGCGCCGAGAACGATACCGAGCAGAATGGAGGCGATGACGGCCGTCCATGTCGGAAGCGAGGAGCCGAGATACGGAGCGATGAGACGGGCGGCTAAAAGCTCGAAGGCCATCATGGAGAAACCGGAGAGAAAAACAAAAGCCCGCTCGGCCGAAAGGCGGAACGGGACTTTGTTCAAAATGGCGAGACCGGGCATTGCCCTAGCTTACCTTATTTGGTCTCCTTGTGGGCAGTGCGGCCTTTGCAGGTTTTGCAAAACTTAGCGAGCTCGAGGCGCTGCTTGATGGTCTTCTTGTTCTTGCTCGAGTGATAATTCACCTTGCGGCACGTCGTGCACTCGAGTTTGATGAGATTGTCTTGTGACATAGAAATTTTTGTGGAGCCGCCTCGCGGATTTGAACCGCGGACCTTCACTTTACAAAAGTGTTGCTCTACCAGCTGAGCTAAGGCGGCGCGGAAACGGGCGGATCGAACGCGCAGGATCATGCCATATCCCATGAAAAAAGACAAGTCCCCCGCCATCCCAGGTTGGGACAGACGGGGGCAGAAGGGGCTGATCGAGATCAGCCGATGACGAGATACACGCGGTGTTCCTTGTCCAAACCGAGCGGTAGGAAGCCGCGTCGGCAGAGGTTCAGCGTGGGTTCGAGTCGGGCGAGCTCGGCCTCGTTGCCGTGAACGGTAAAGACCGTTGCGTAGAACAACAGGAGCCGAATAGTCTCTTCCAACGAGCTGCGTGCCGTGATCTGGGCCGGAGCGCTCAAGAGCGCCTCCCAAAGCCCGCGGGCCGAAGCACCGGGATAGAGACAGCCGACTTGTGCTCGCATGAGAAAGCCCTGATCCGCACCCAGATGGGGTAACAGATGACAGAAGACTTCGCGGATGCACAAGTTGAGACCTGCCAGATCAAGGTTATTGAGCATGGCAACGTCCGAATAACGTACCAAGACCACCTGCGACGGCTTGACCCAAGCGAGTGCAGACATCGCTTCATCGATGAGCACGTCAGGATGTTCGGGTATCGAGAAGGTCGGTACCCATTCGCGCCAACCGTCGAGGACGGGAAGGCTGAGCAGCATCGACTTCGCGGCGTAGGATCGATCCGAGCTGGAAGACGTTTCCATGGAAACTCCAATCGCGCCAAATATGATCCGACATAATTTTGAAAATGTCCAGCCCCCTTGTAAATCCGTCGACGGCGATAGACGATGGCGTCATATGCAAAAACTCGCGATTGCGATATTGGCGGTGTTTGCGGCTTTGGGCGGAGGCATTTTGCTCGGAAGATTCGTCCTCTCCCCTGCTGCGGGTCTTCAAACCACGATTACCAGCCAGTCGATTTTGACAGCCATGCGCGATCAAGGATTTTTGGTGACGCAAACGTATATTTTTGATCAGCCGGTGACGATCAAGAAATCCACGGGCTCAGCGTTCAAGGATTTCTTTGTCGGACAAACTATTGAAGCGCGCGGATCCATGGAAGCGAATATCGGTGTGGATTTATCGGGATTGGATAATCAGGATGTGAAGATCACAAATGGACGAATTACGCTTTCGGTTCCACGTCCGAAAATCTTTAACACACGCTTAGTCGGTCCAATTGAAGTTCGTAACTCGCAAGGCATCTTGAAACGCTTGCTTGAACCGAATGATGGATACAATGAGGCGCTTACGGCGCTTGCACAGGCTGCGGAAACGGCCGCGCAAAAAGAGGAAATCAAACAACGCGCCGAAACCGTGAGCGTGGGCGAGCTACAGAGATTGATGCGCCTCTTAGCCCCGGGTTCGGACGCGCTGATCGAGTGGAACTGATTTAGGCAGCTTTGTCCTCGCGAATATTCTCGATCGCCTTATCGACTTCTTCTCGTAATTTTTGTTCCTCGTAAATTTGCTTGGCACGATTGGGATCCTTGAGAATCTCCAGGGCTTCGGTTACATCCTCCGATTGGCGCGCTTTTATTTTGGGAATAGCCGGCTCTTGCGTCTGAGCAAAATCCTCACCTCGTAAAGCCATTTTTGGAAATACATCTTTGGAGGCGTGCTCGGCAATCATCGCGGAAATCGCCTCAGCGCGAGCTTTATCCTCCAGCTGACTCGCCTTGATACTTTTCAATACTTGTTGACGTTGCTCGGGGCTGAGTCTGGATTTTGCTACATCTTTTGCATGACGCAGGAGCTCCTGCCGCTCCTGATGAGAAAGGATGTCCTGGCTTTGCATGGATTCGGAGGAGTTCATATTGAACATAATTTTGTCATATCGTGTAAGATCCTGGAAGCATGCCGGATTTTCGACTTTCTACCGATCAAGCTCAGGCCTTGGAGAAAATCCTGGGTTGGGTGCGCAAACCCGAGGGCCAAGCGATTACGCTGGGCGGTTTTGCAGGTACGGGAAAGACGACGGTTGCGGCCGCGGTTCGAGCGGCGCTATCGAGACATGATGGCGATAGACGTATCGCGTTTTGTGCGTTTACAGGAAAAGCGAGTCAGGTGTTGCGACAGACGCTGGAGAAGCATGAGGCGCTTGCGGATGGAGATACATGCGGAACAATACACTCGCTCTTGTATACACCGTCGATGGATAAGACGGGACGGATTCTTGGATGGGAGCGCAACAAGGAAGTCGAGGCCGATTTGATTATCGTGGATGAAGCTTCGATGGTGAATGAGCGGATTTGGCAGGATTTGCTGACGGCGCAGAAGCCAGTGATTGCGATTGGCGATCATGGCCAGCTGCCGCCGATTGAAGGAAAATTCAATTTGATGGATAAGCCGGATTTAACGCTCGAACGCATCCATCGTCAGGCCGAAGGAAATGCGATTATTCGGCTGGCGCATCAGGCGAGGCTAACGGGCAAAATCGAGGCGGGAACTTATGGCGAGGGTGTGCGGAAATACTCGTGGTCGGGAGATGATGCTTCCGAAATTAATGGCGTGATCGAGGCGCTGATGGATGAAGATCCGGATGATCGTCTCTTGTTATGCGGGAGGAATAAGACGCGCGTGAAGTTGAATGGACAGATACGTTCGAAGTTGGAACGCGAGTCGGAAATGCCGGAGAGCGGCGATCGTGTGGTGTGTTTGAAGAATGAATACGGGGCAGGCGCGCCGATTTATAATGGAATGACGGGTATTGTCGAAAGTTGCGAGCCGGAGGGAGAACATTGGTATCAAATGGAGATTTCTTTTCCGGAAGAAGGACGTTTCTTTTCCGGACGCGTGTCGAAATACGGTTTCTTGAATGAGAAAGGGGTGGATACCGTGGACGGATTGTCACACAAAGAAATCGGTAGCCGATTCGACTTCGGCTACGCACTCACGGTGCACAAAGCGCAAGGCTCACAGGCACGGCGCGTCGTGTTATTTGAAGAACGCTTTCAAAAAATGGATGATGAACAGTGGAGACGGTGGCTGTATACGGCGGTGACTCGCGCAAGAGAGGAACTGATCGTGATTGGCGAGTGATCGAAGGGCATACAGAATACAAAAATACTTCCTGCGGAACTCGCCGATATCTTGGTATTAATCAAGGTCGGCTCAGACAAGTCCTCGGAAGTATTTTTGTATTCTGTATGCCCTAGTTTTTATCCATGCTCAACGACGTGGAGTTGATGCAGAAACGCTTTCCACCATGTTCTGCCGGACCGTCGTCGAAAATATGGCCGAGATGAGAACCACAACGCGCGCAAGTTACCTCGATGCGCTGCATGCCGAGCGTTGAGTCGTCGTGGAATTTAACACGGTCGCCGCCGGCGGCTGCGAAAAAAGCTGGCCAGCCGCAGCCGGAATCGTATTTAGCCTTGGAGTCGAACAATTCGGCGCCGCAAGCGGCACAGCGGTACATGCCGTCGCCAAATTCGTGATCGTATTTGTTGGCGAAAGCACGGTCCGTCCCCTTTTCACGGAGCACGTGATACTCCTCGGGAGTCAGAATTTTCTTCCACTCCTCTTCTGTCTTTGGAAGATCCTTGTCGTCTTTGATGATGGGCATACGATTGA
>CAZYKJ010000076.1:0-4092 GCA_964648065.1 uncultured Gammaproteobacteria bacterium | reverse complement strand
CCTGCCACTTCATGCGGATGAAGTTGAGATCGAGGTCGGATGTGGAAGAAACAGGAGCAGGCACCGGAACGGCGACAGGAACTTGGACAGACTCGACGATCGCCTCGACTGCAGGCGCAGGCGCTGAAGGAAGGGGCTCATTTATTTTGGGTTCGACTTTTGGGACGGGAGCGGGCTGTACTTTTACTTCGCTCGGTTGGATTTCTGCTTTCGCAGGAATGACAGGGGTCGAGGAAGCGTTTCGGAGCAGACCACCTGCGACGATTGTCCCCGCGAGTTCAAGTGCGAAGAGCGGATCCACTCCCCCTTTAGCATCTTTCCGGCGCTCAAAGAGGAGAAGGGCGATGTCATTCAGTTCTCCCGGTGTAAATTTGTTGATAAGCGGGACGAGAGCACGTTCATCCTCCGAACCTTTTTCCCATTTTGTCGCGAGCTTGGAATCTCCGGACGCGGCAAGGAGGAATCGGGTTATGGAAACGAGGTCGTCAAAGAACGGGATGAGCGGAAGCCCATCATCGGCAAGGCGACGCACTTCGGCGAGCGAGGCGGCGTGATTACGAGCGGCCCAGAGCGTCATCAAACCGGCGGCGGCCGGGAGATGGGATTCCGGAACAACGAGATGCGCACGCTCAAGGGTCAAATGCTTGTCGCCGAGAGCGCCGAGTTGGCCGAGAAGGGTTTCGGCATCACGCACACAGCCGTCCGCACGCGAGACAATGAGCTTCGCAACCTCTTCGTCGACTTTCCAGCCTTCGAGTTTGGCGATCTCATTGACGCGATCGAGCATCACATCGTCTTGTACGCGCTTGAACTCGAAACGCTGGCAGCGCGAGACGATCGTCGCCGGTACTTTGTGCCATTCGGTCGTCGCGAGAATGAAAAATGCATAAGCCGGAGGTTCTTCCAGCGTTTTCAACAGCGCATTCCATGATGCGGACGACAACATGTGGGCTTCGTCCAACACATAGACCTTTCGTCCACCACCCATCGGAGCGAAGCGGACATGCTCGATGATGGATTCGCGAATGGTTTCGACACCCGTATGCGTTGCGGCGTCGAGTTCAATCAAATCGATTTGGCGACCTTCATTTGCGGCAATACAATTCGTACAGGAATTATCCGGCTCGCCATCTTTGGGATGTTCGCAGTTGAGGGCTTTGGCGAAAACGCGCGCCGTTGTGGTTTTACCGACGCCACGCGGACCGCAAAAAAGAAAGGCGTGACCCAAACGGCCGCTAGCCACTTCTTTGGCAAGCGTGTCCGTCACATGGCGCTGGCCGGTGACATCCGCAAAGGTTTGCGGGCGGTATTTTTGGGACAAAGACGGCATAGTTTCCGGCATATCTAAACACAAAGGCGTCCCTTGCGGAACGCCTACCAAGCTTCCCCGTCTTTTTTCACGATATTCTCGACGGCTGCCCAGCGGGAAGGTGCATCTTTAGGGACGAGAATGACGACATCATCGCCGACTTCGCCTTTATGGAAGGACGTTGCGGCTGGGAGTACCTTGTAGCCGTTTCCGCTGGCCACGACTTTCCAATCACCGGTCAATTCGTCCTGTACAAGCGTACCAACGAGACGCTGGCGCTCGATAGGACCTTTTTGTTTGAAGAGGAAACGTCCGTTTTCTGCGATAGTCAGACGAAGCAAGTCGCCTTCGACGAGCTTGGACTTGGATGCGTAGTTTGGAGGCACGAGATATTTGCGGCCATCCTCGCCCACCATGTTTTGACCATCGAATACACCGTCGATGGAGCGACCTTCGAAGGAACCATAGGTCATGTCATCACTCTGATCGAGCGCGAAGGCATCGAGATTGGCCGGCTCTTGTCGGCTCTCGAGAAGACGCTCGAGATTTTCCAAGCGACTTCGAAGATCACGAACGACGCGCAAAGCCAAAGCCGCCTTGGTGTCTTCCGAGGACAGGCCTTGCGATTCAGATTCGTCGGCAACTTCCTCTTGGATGAGGTTGTCGTCGTTTTCTTCCATAGATGTATTGGTTTTTATTTTGTCCAACCCTCTTTGTCAACAGTATACCAGATTATACTAACTCTTCATCCCCAACCGTTGCATCTCGTCGTTCCAAGATTTCGGCCTCGATCAATTCACGTTTGCGTCCGAATTTGTAGCGTGAAAGTTCTTTGATCATCTTCGATAATTCTTTGTCTTTTGGTCGAATCGGCATGATCGGCTTCATGTTGAAGGGACGCGAAGCCGTATTATCGATCAACATTTTAATATTGCAGGTGAAGGCTTCGACGTTGACGAGATCGTATTCGCTGAAGACAGGCGCGAATTCCTTCGACAAGAATTCTGCATCTTCAACGCCGATGCGGAATGCCACCATAGTACCGACGTTGCCGAAAATCGCGTCGCGAATCACGGTATCTCCCCCTTTGCCCTCGAGCTGGCCGATAAATTGGTGCGCGATGATGAGGTTCAAACCGTATTTTCGGGCTTCGGACAAAATTGCCGAGATGGAATCGGTGAGGAAGTTCTGGAATTCGTCGATGTAAAGATAGAAGTCCTTGCGCTCTTCGGCCTGCATGTCGCCGCGAGCAAGTGCGGCCATCAAAATCTTACCGACAAGCACCATACCAATGAGATAGGCATTCAAGTCGCCGATTTTTCCCTTGGAAAGTTTGAGCAACAGAATCTTGCGACCATCCATGACATCGCGCAGATTGAAAGCGCTCTTTTGTTGGCCGATAATCGGCCGCATGTAGTCGTTGTAGATGAAGGGCGTGAGCTTGGACGTGATGTACGGCACCATGTTGGCGAGCGATGCTTCACCTCCAGCTTTAAGCGCTTCCTTTTGCCAGAAATCTTTTACGTCTTGTGACTTACATTTGGACAATTTGTAATTGCGATAGTCCTCGTCAGCGAGAACTTTCGGAATTTCCATGAGCGTTGAGCCGGATTCGACATCCTCCATCAAAAGAAGGATGGCATTGCGCATGTAGAGCTCGAACATCGGACCGCCGGTGCTCTTCAGATCGTACAGCTTGTCGAAGATCTTGAGCATCTCGTTGATCACGAAGGTTTTTTGCTCCGGATGTGCCGGATCAAACTCAAGCATGTTCAAACCGACGGGACGGGAATAGTCGGCGGGGTCGAAGAAGATGACGTCGTCGGCGCGTTCTTTTGGAACGTATTCGAGAACTTCGTCGCACAAGTCGCCGTGAGGATCGATGACGCACACTCCATGGCCGGCTTCGATATCCTGCTTGATCATCGAAGCTTGATAGACGGATTTACCGGAACCGGACTTACCGATCACATACATGTGACGTCTGCGGTCGGCCTGCTTCATGCGAATTTGATAGATGTGATTGCGATACTCGCTTTGGCCAAGCAAGATACCTTCTTCCGGAAGATTCGACGGAGGGAGCGCGCGACGGGAAAGGAGCCAGTTGATTTTTGGCGTCTCGGTGGTCGGTAATGGGAAATGGAAAACCGTCGCCATTTCCTCCGAATTCATGACGATTTTGGCGTTTTCGTCGAAGTGGCGATAAATAAATTCTTCGACAATGCCGGCTTGTTTGCGCGGCATGTCGCTCTTGAAACTGTTGCCGTACTCGTAAATATTGAATTGCCCATACGCATTCAGGATGTCATTCAAATAACGTTGCGCTCGCTCCGGTGTTTTGCCACAGACAACGACGCGAACGTTTACATCGAGACCGGCGCGAGAAGCTTTTTCTTCCAAACCTTTGACCATTTCTTCTTCAAGCGGCGACAAGCGATAGGCTTCCGCTACTTTTTTCTCTTCCGGCTTGGCATTGGTCGCTAGTTTTCCAAGCTCGCTGGAAAACGCTTTGCCAAAACTACCCGTGCCATTTACATCTTTCAGCTTCTTCCCCTGCTGCATCGCGCGAGCAATACGCAAACCTTCGGTACGCCACTCTTTGCGGGCGGAACGGACGACATATTGAATCGCGGCACCATCACCGCTCTCGATTTTGGAAAGCGTGTTGGTGAGCGAGTTCATCGAGTCGGCCTCGAGCTTGGTGTAAATCTTGATGGGGAAATAATTTTGACGGCGGAAGGTCAAATGACTACCAAGAATAACGCCATTGGGCGAAAAAATAT
>CAZYKJ010000075.1:0-4128 GCA_964648065.1 uncultured Gammaproteobacteria bacterium | reverse complement strand
GGATCGAACCGTTGACCTCTTCCATGCCATGGAAGCGCTCTACCAGCTGAGCTAACAGCCCTCGTTCGAGGACTTCGAAGCTCAGAAATAATGCCAAAAAGCCCGATCAAAGTCAACTCTACGCTCCGTACACCGCCATACGGTATCGTCGAATACCTCGTCCCCGATCCGCAAGCTTCAGATCCGCCTGCGCCTGCTTAAAACCTTTAGCTAGTCGCAACGCTTGCGCTGGGCTCATTTGCGGAGCCTCAAGCAAAGGCAAAAGCGACTCCCAATAGACTGCCGAGCTATCCGCATGAGCCAGCCACATTGGCTCCCAATCATCTGCCAGACTCGGAGCTTCTTCCGTAACCGTTTCCTGCGCCATCGTAATCGGTTCGATGTCCTTCACTTCCACGGTTCTCGTGACCAATTCAGGAACTTCCACTTTTTGTTTCGGTTCCGGCAACTTGATTCCTCGCAACCTTAACTCGGAAGCAATCATTTCTTGGCGCTCATGACGTATTGGGCTCTCTTTGCCTCCAGAAACCGCGCCATGCCTTTCCCAATCATTCCATTCATTCATGAGCTCCGTACGGCTCTGGCGTGCCAAAATAAGTCTGTAGAGGGCACGTCTAATGGAAAGGAGTTCCTGACACAACTCATCCCAGCGCTCCTGCAATTGCGCATCTGGTTTACGTGCCAAATCTTCAATTAACTCTTTCAGCAAATCTCCGTGTCCGGCAAAAGCCGTATTCAATTGTTTGCTAATCATTTTTGCTTCGGAAAGCAAAAGCCGACGCATCTCCTCGGGAGACGGTCGGCGTTGCTTTTCACCTCCCCGCGTCCAGGCAGCTGGAACGAAGGACTCGATCAAGCGATTAAGACGCTTGAGCAGGGAGCGAGGTTCAAACATGGGATTTTATGGATTCTGCAATGCGTTTCCACCCGACTGGCTGCGAACATCTTCACGAATCGGCTCTGGCAACGGCTTATCCGAAGGCTTCGAATGCGAGTTCACCGAAGCCTGCAACGAGTTGATACGCTGCTGAATCGTCGTATTACCCGGATACTGGGTAATAAGCGGCTTCACCTGATCCAAAGCCTCCTGATATGCACCCTTCTCTTCAAGCATCGCTGACAAATACCAACGAGCATTGGCATTCTTACCATCGAGCTTCACGACTTGCTGCATCAATTCCAAGGCTTCAGCCTTTTGATTGTTGCGGTAGTACAAAATCGACAACTCAAAGGCGACGCCCAAATCCTGGTTGTTGATGCGCAAAACATTTTCCAATTCCGAGATAGCATCCTTCACGCGTCCTTGGCGTTCATACACGATTCCCAAGTGATAACGCGCTGGCAAATAATCAGCCTTAGCCGCGATAGCGGACTTCAGCGTTTGCTCGGCTAATGCCAAATTATCATTCATCTGCTTCTGCGTCTCTGCTTTTGCAGCAGCATCACCGGTACCAAGTTGCGTTCGATAAGCATCCGAGCGCAAAAGGTACATCTTGCCAATTTCATTCAAGAACACCGGGTTCTGCGGTTCACGTACGCTTGCCTCTTGAAAATTCTTGATAGCAAACTCATCTGCGCCTCGCGTAAAGCTGGCAACCGACTGATAAATCAAGCCAAGGTTGGACCAGTTATCGACATTAGCCGGATGCAGGCTCGTGGCTGCCAAACCCAAATCAATCGCTGCCTTGATCTCCGCTTGAATCGTCGGCACTTGATCCGCTTCTGGTCGAGACTGAATCAAGCCTGCTGCTTTAATCAAGTGAGCCTGCGACAAATTTCGCATGTACATGTCATACATCGGATTCAATGTATGAGCACGCTGAATTCCGGTGATAACATCATCCACGGGCTTTTGCGTGTGGAAATCATTGACCGCACCGGCAAAGACGATATCCGCTGCATAACGCTCGCCTGTCAGCCACAAAGCCGAAGCTCCACCCAACACCGCGATCACAAAGATGACGGACAAAACGCCATACGAATACGCATTCTTACGTGCATCCATCGTATACGAGTTGCGTCCAATCATGGCACCCAAAAGACCGAACAAAAACCACAATGCAACGACATGCGCGACATTGTAATTATAAAAGAATGACGTAAAGACCAAGGTCAGCCAACCAACAAACACGATCAAATACGCATACCAAAGATCCTCATTCTTCTCACGCATCAACAAACCCGCACCCTTAACCATTCCCGAAATAATCAACATGAGCCACAGCAATGCACCGATAATTCCCGTGGTGGAAAGCAATGTCAGGAAATACGAGAAACCACGATCAAAGCGCACATTCCAAAACGGCGACGCGTTTACGGCTTGCGCATGATACTTGGCATAATCATTGATCCAAGTGCCTGGTCCGGATCCGGCTACCGGCATATCGCGCATCACGGCCTTGGCGATATCCATGGAGGCCATGGCTGAAGGCGATACTTCCGACGGCAAATTCAAGTTGATAGGCGAGTGGAACGCGAGCAGCAAAAGTGAAATCGCCGCCAAAACCAACGGAATCGCGAGTTTAGTTGGAGGAGCAATCTTTCGCGAGCGCCAATAGCCCGCACCAACCGTCAAAATCGTTCCAAACAATAAAGCAATCCAAGCAACCCAGTAATCAACAATAACCAAGTCGATCACGCCCACAACCAATGTCACCCACAACAGCACACGTGCTGCCAAACCCATACTTCCTGATGAACCGAGCAAACACACGTTATTTCGACAGCCGTGGAAAACCAAACTCGCAGCAATCGTAATCGGAACCGTCATGTAAACGGCAAAACTAAATACGCTTCCTATGCTCGTAAAGGTCGGCAAATGCGAAACCGAGCTCGGAAACAGATAGATACCGAACATCTGAAGCAATCCATAAACCCCTGCGAAGAGGGAGCTCAAGAGAAAGCTAAAAACATAGTTATAAACCTGTGATGTTGTACGAACCTGGTTTACCGCAACTACATACAAGACAATTAACGAGGCAATCGTCGAAAAAGCCCAAGGCATTTGCCCGGCAGAACCGACAAAAGACATGTAGCGATCTTGCGACAAGAACGATACAAGCAAATAACCAATGCCGAACAATACGGCGACCAAATGAATCCAGTCCCGAACCAAACTAATCTGTTTTTCCGTTAAAGCCTTGCCCAACCAAGCCACGCCCGCGATGACGGCCAAGAAAATCAATACGGTCTGCTTACTCAATTCAAGCGCATCCAATGTCAAACCGCAGAAAAAGAGCGGGATGAAAAAAATAGTCGCGTGCAAACTCGCATCAATGATGCGGTTAAGCAAAAGTGAGACGCCCGGCATCGCCTTCATCGACTCTGAAGCGGATGCACCCGGCAAATTTTGACTGCGAGAAGGCATGGTTGGCATAAAGATAGTATTTCGGAGGAGTATAGCACAGGATTACGTTGATGTTGCACTTGAATCCGCAGGGATTTCCACTGGATCGGTACTCGAGGTCACTGCTTCCAACGGCGGGGGAGTCGGCTCCGGAATATCCGGAGTACTTGTCGGTGCCGTAAGCTCGGGGACTCCGGTCAGCGGATCAATAGCACCATAGGTGCCGTCCGACATGCGCATAATATCATTTGCGGTCGAAGCCTCGACACGCCAGGCAAAGATCACGTCATGGGATTCGGCTTCTGACAACATGATGTCAAAACCGCGATCCGTATATTGGTCTGTCCACCAGCCGCCATGCACTGATCCGCGCGGCGTAACCTGCACATTCGGATAGGCTCCAAGGCTCGGGAACTCGATATGAACCTTTGTCGCGCCTGCAGTAATCGTTGCAAAACCCTGTTTGGAGTTACTCACCACCGTGGGTGCAGCGAAAGTCGACGTTGAAGTCGTAACAGAAGCCGATTCATTCTTATTGACCCAATAACCCGGATTCACATACACCTCAATCTTATCGATATTCGCACCTTCAAAATCCTCTAATGCTAATCCGACAATCGGACCGGAATGAATCGCCTTAGCCGCAACACCCGGGATCGTAGTCGGCGACAACGGATCGCCTGCCTTAATCGCACCATTCATATTCGAGACTTTCGTCGGAACACGACCGGACAAGGCAATCGGATACGTTGACGTAGCCGGACGACCTGCAATAAACGCCG
>CAZYKJ010000074.1:0-4242 GCA_964648065.1 uncultured Gammaproteobacteria bacterium | reverse complement strand
GCCGGGAGTCACGGTCACGCCTATAGCTTATGGTTATCGCTTTACCATCAATCCATCAAGCGATTTCGGTCAAAGTGAAACCGTGTCTGTCAGCGCTTATGACTGTGAAGATCAGGTGAACAACATCATGACCACGGATAACTGGACATTTTCCACCTCCGATGGTGATGCTCCCTATGTCACGAACGAAACACCGTCCAATGATCAAACCTCGACGCTCACCCAAAATGTTACCTTCCACATCAAGGACGATGCTTCCGGCGTTGATCTTGCTAACACGGTCATTTTCTTGAACGGCGTTTATTACACGAACTCCGGAGGCGCAGGATCGGTTACCAATGTCGGCACAAAAATCAATTTTGCGTCAAGCTTGAATTTTAATGGAAGTAACTACGCGGGCGATACCACTTCGCGAACCGGAACTATTCATGACGAGGTCTTTACGCTGGATCCGCAAGCCGACTTTACGGAAGGGGAGGCGATTCCCGTAATCATTTACTCGCGCGACATCTCCGGTAATTTGATGGAGCGTGTTGTCTTTGCCTTTATCGCAACCGGTACTTCCGGCTCTTGTCCGTCCGCCTCATCGTTTTGTGGTGCGGGAAGCACCTTTAATGGCTCTCAATGTATTGGCAGCGGTTCGGGTGGCGCATGCTCGACATCTGGCAGCGGCGGTTCCGTACCAATTCGACTTGAAATCAATGAACCGACCATCACGGTAACGCCGCTTGATGATACGACGGTGCTTGTTACATGGTTAAGCACGCTCCCGTCTACCTCGATTATTGCCTACGATACACATGGCTCCATAAACGGTGTCTCGCCGAATTTTGATTATCGCTTCGCCACACCGGAAGTTAAATCCGTTTCGCTGTACCACGCGGTGCAGGTCGGGAATCTGACTCCGGGCATGGTCTACTTCTTCAAGGTCGGAGGTACGGCAAACGGTTCCTACGCATCAAGCGGCGAGCATTTGATGGCTACACCATACAAAACGATTACCGTTCCCGGCCCTACCTCTCTTGTGAGTGCGCCAACATTGTCTTGCCCGAATCCGGTGATTACGCCGGCACCAGTCCGTGTCCTTGTCCCGTCTCAACCGGTCGCACCGACCCCGGCGCCAGCACCGACGAGCTCGGTACCGAGTCAGGCTCCGGTTACGAACGGGAAAAAGCCGGCTTTGACTCGCGTGACGCGCGATGGCACGAACTTGATCTTTAGTGGTAACAGCGAGTCTGACTCTTTGGTGACCATTATCGTTTACTGATATGGACCTCACGCCTCAATTTGCGAGCTCGACGAATACGGACGGCCAGGGTAACTGGTCCGTAAATTCGGCGACATCCGTTACTCCGGGCTTTCATCAAGTTCTGCTACGAGATCAAAACGGAAATGAGAGCATCTCTCCACTCTATGTTGCCGAAGGCGAGCCCGTCTTTGTCGTACAACAGCAAACCGCCACACAATGGCTGGATCGTGTGCAAGCGGTTCTACCGCCCTCGTTCGCATATGCTCTGCTCGGACTGATTCTGCTCTTGGTTCTTGCAACGCTCTTTATTGTCTGGGCCGGACGCCGCGGATCGAAACGCCTCGCCATCATTCTCGTGCTGATCGTGCTCACCCTCACCGCAAGCGGAGCTATCTATCTTAACTGGTTTGTCGGTGTACCATCCGTTACAGGTCCGTCGACAGCCGCGCCCGCCGCCGAGCGCATCGATGTGCGCGGCTCTCTCCAAACTCCACTAGGCAATCAAGCTGTGAGCGGTGTTGATCTTACGCTCGGTGATACCTCGATTCGCACATCCGGAAGCGGTCAATTCGCGTTTCCGAACGCTTATGTGGGAGATTCTATCCGCATCAATCATCCGATGCTTAAGCGGGCTATTGCATGGCGCTTATCCGAGGGTGGCCAGCTCCTCCTCCCCTTTGACCCCGGTCTCTTCAACGCTTTGAACGACACGCTGGAAACTTCAAAGGGTTCAATTTCGGATCAGATGCTCGTGATTACGGCCGCGCACACGGACGTCTCCAAACGGACCGTAACGCTTGAAACGCTCATCGGTGCTCCAGCATCCTATACATTCCATCTGACAGGGGATCGTTGGGTGTATCAGCCGTAATATATGAGCCTGCAGAAGCACTTACATTGGTTCACGATTCTGCCGGCGCTTCTGTCGGGTTTTTTGCTTGCCATCGTCACCTGGGGTCCGCTCGGACACTATGCGCAAGCAGATACGCTTTTCGCCTTTGCGCCGCCGGATGTCACGACGTCTCCGGAAACCTGCGATGTAAACGGTGATGGCAAATACAATCGTTTGGATGTAGCTGTCCTGAAACTCTACTGGAGCGGCTTTCCGGATCATGATGTCGACTGTACGGGTGACGGCTCTATCGACAGCCGTGATTTGTCTATCTTGATGCATAACTGGAACGGCGACATGCCGACGGATATCGATCTGCCTGTGCAAATCGGTTCTCCGTTCTATGCGTTCACTTATGGGTATCACCTGGCAATTCCTCCGGCGCCATCCGACGGCCGCAAAACAGGCGATCGCTTTACTGCGTTACTGTTGCTTTCCACGGGATCGACACCGGTAGGCGCAGGTGAAGCGGTTCTAAACTACGATAGTCATAGTTTGGCTGTGCGAGAAGTTCGTACAGATCCGAGCATCTGGACCGTGTGGGCCGACCGTCCGCATCCGCCGTATCGTGTTGGGCAGCTGGTATTCTCCGGCGGACGACCGAACGGCTTTACCGGCTCCCAGGGAACGCTGGCTGCAATCCAATTTGAGGTCTTAGCTCCGGGAGGCGAGAGTCTGTCCATCAGTAGTAGTTCTCGCGCTTATCGATCTGATGAAACAGGCACGATGTTGCGCCTTGTTCCATTTTCCGTCGACGCCAACAATCCAACGTTCATTGACTTGACGGTGAATTCATCGACATTGGCCACGGTTCAATACACGGGCGCATTGCGTCTTGAATTCGCGCCATCCAGTTTCAATACGGGTCCGACAAATCTCGAGGCAACGCGCGCGCCAACCGTTACAGGTGATCGTTGGATTGTGGACTTGTCACCGTTATCACCCGAAGGCGGAGCACGAAGCTATGAGGTACGCGAAGGATGGAATCGCACGGTAAAGCAGGACGACATCTATAAGTTAAGCGATGCAAATCCAGGGCAGCATTTCTTGCAAGTAACTGTCCGCGGACCCGACGGTACTGACTGGAATGCAAATGTGATCGTCACGGTGCCTGGTCAGATCGATAGTCAGCCGCTCTGGAATCGCCTCGGTTTCTGGATTGCGATCGAGCTCTCCATCGCCGCCCTAATCCTGGTGATGGTCTGGAGACGCCATACCTGGCGCGTTCGGCGTGATACACTTGCCCGAGCACGCATGTGATCGGCATGAAGAAAAAAAAGAGGCATTTCAACAAGCGGATAGCCCTTGTAACGGCCCTTGCCGGGATCGCTGGTTTAACATTGATACGTCCGGATGTTCCCAAAGCGATTTTACCGCCTAATTTTATTACGGTATCCGAAGTTTTTAACGGTGTAACCCATGGCGTTTTGCTGGACACGCCTTACCTTCACTCCGCTACTCCGAGCGAAGAGGAGAACCGTTCCCCGCAAACCTCGATTTGGTATGCCGTCTGGCAGCGCCTGACCGAGAAGGGCTGGCAAATTGTTTTGTTTAATGCGCAAGGGAGCAAAGAGCTGCAACTAACCGATTCCGTTGGCGATCACATCGATCCGCAAACCGATGGACGATATGTCGTCTGGCAGGGGAAAGATGAAGGCGTCTGGAATATTTATTTATACGACACGGAGAATCCGAATGCGGGTTCCGTAAAAATCAGCACCGATGCACCGGCCAAACATGCACGAATCTCGGATGGTGCCGTGGTTTGGCAGCAATGGACTGGCAAGAACTGGGAAATCTATATTTGGTCAAATGGTCAAACCTCGCGCTTTACCAAGGGCAGCGAGCCGAGTATTGAACCGGATATTTTTCATTCCATGATCGTCTGGACCGAAGTTGCGCCAGGTCCGCGCAATCGCATTCGCGCCTATGATCTCAAAACAGGTGATGATAACTATCTCGACTCAGTGTCTAAAGGACAGATACGCCCCAACTTTTTGCAAGACGGCACCTTGCAATGGTTTGCCTTCCGCGATGAAGGTTATGTCAAACATGAATACAACTTCCTAACGGATGATGAAACACATGAAATGATACAAGC